>RYWC01000041.1 GCA_003979335.1 Clostridia bacterium | reverse complement strand
TTTCAGGTTCCTGTGGGCAACCATGGGGGTTCAAGTCCCTTCGTCCGCACCATAACAGGGGTATACGAACACCCAGAGAAAGAAATCGCATTTGCGGTTTCTTTTTTGCTTTTTTACTTTCTTGCCCTTTAATTGAACAGCGAATTATTGACACAAATTTATTTTTTGCTAAAATAAAAAAGCCACAAACTCAAATTTCATAAATTTTTTTGATAAACATATCCTAATTTGTAGGATATGCACATTTTTATGTTTATCAATGAGATTTATTTGGGGTTGTGGCAAATTCCAAGTGTTGTGCATTCCGGGTGTGCTTCATTTGAAGCACACTTTTTGTTTATTTAAAAATAAAACCGCTTGTTAAAAGCGGTAATTATTATCTGTTATGACTTAATATGGTTTTTATTATATTGATTATATTCTCTTTTTCTTGAACTTCAAGTCTGTTCCATAATTCCAACATTTGTTGTTTTTGACTATCCGTATCCTTATTTTCGGATACTAATTCTTCAATAGTCATACCGAATGCTTTTGCTATTTGCTTAATCGAATTGTAGTTAGGTTTAGTCGGTATTTCTTTAAACCAACCGTTAATAGCCGTTTTACTTATTTTTGAACGTTTAGAGAGTTGGTAAACACTCCAACCGCGACTATTCATTTCATTCTTGATTTTATCGTTGATACTCATATATTTTTAATCGGTTAATTCTTTCATATCAAAATACGGAGAAGAAAAAAATTCTTCCAAAGACATATTTAATCCTGCACAAATTCCGTAAATAAATTTGATTTGTACAGATTCATTGTTTGCTTTTACAATATCGCACAGCGTCGAATTTGCAACGCCTGTTTTTAAGCTTAGTCCGTGAACAGTTAAACTATTTTTATCACACAATTCCTGTACGCGTTTTGCAATACTATCTTTTAATTTCATATTTAAACCATTTACGATTTTACGAATGTTCGTAAATTTAGTATGGGCTATTTTTATAATTTAAGTTTACGACCGCTCGTAAACTAATAGTAAATAATTTAGAGTTAAGGAGTAAAAGGCAAAAATCCGTTGCTGTAAAGTCACCGCCGATGCGGTTTCGTGCATAAAGTGCGCCCTCCCCACAAGCTACGATTTTAGCCGCACAGCGTTTTCATACTTAGTCAATCAACGGTATTTTGACCGTGTTCTTTTTTGCAGTAAGACGGTGCACCAGCCATAGCGTAAGTTGAAACGTATTTGACTTGCGCTCTTTTTTATAATAAAAAACGGAGCATTATGCTCCGTTTTATTTTTCGTCTGATAAATTACGTAATATTTCAAATACAACTTTGCGCTTACTTTTAGGCACTTTTGCAAAAAGCTCCAAAAATAACATTTGTTCACCGTCAAGTTCGCCTTCGTCAATACCGCTATAAAATTCAGTAATAGATACGTCTAATGCGGCACAAATCAATTCAATCGACTTCCTGTTAGGAGTGTAATGATTATCATTATACCAGTTATAAACTGTGGTTTTATGAATACCTGTTCTTTCAGATAATTCATATAAAGATATGCCTTTTAAATTAATAAGTTCCTGTATTCTTCCATGAATATCCATACTGCACCTGTTTTTTAATTTTATTGTGCCAATGATTTAAGTAAATCAAATATCAAACCTTTTTTATTTTCTGGTATTTTTGCGAATAATTCTAATAATGCTGTTTGTTCGGAGGATAATTCACTCTCGTCTACACGACTGTAAAACTCAGCTTGTGAAATTTTGAAAGCTAAACACACACTTTCAATAGAAGCCCTATCTGGGGTGAAATGTTTTTCATTGAACCAATCGTAAACAGTTGTAGGATAAAAACCTGCTTCTTTTGCAAGTTTATATTTAGTCCATTTATTTTTTTTCAATAACTCTTCAATTCTATCCTGTACAGTCATTTTTTTACCGATATTATGTGTTAGCAATAATATTTTATAATGGTTGACATAAATTTTATTACGTGTTACAATGTATTGGAATAGTAGTGCTAAGACGTAAATTATGAAAACATTGTAGTTTTACAGGGAATTGTCCAACATGCTTTACGCTTGCATACAACACCGACAAAGACAAATTTTATAAAACAGTATTTTAAAGCAAGCACATGAAAAAGAAAATAATAAAGTCTATATTATTCGGAATTTTAATATACGTTACGGTAACAGTAATTATATTTTGTTGCTTTTACGCTGTGCAAGGGGACGATATATGGAATAATCTTAAAGACTTTTGGAATTGGTACAAAAAATTGTTATGAAAATAAAGACAATATTTTCATCTAACCAAAAAACCAAGCTTTAAAACAAACAAAGGTTTGCTTTTTGTTGACTAAGACTGTACGCAATGATATACTTTAATAAATTTTTAATTAGGATTACGGTTATGGCGGACGGTTGGCTTATTGCGGTAATTTCAATTGTATTTATATTCTGCTTTATTCTTTGTGCGGCGACTTTTTATTTTAATTACAGAAAAAAAGGATATATTAAAAAGAAAATCAAAGGGCTTGCAAATAACGCTTTGGAGCTAACGCCTGAAGAATTTTTTGAACTGAGAAAGACGAGTTTCGGCGGAAAAGGCAGCCCTTATTATGCTTTAAAATACAATTTTTCGGGAGTATACATACTTTATAACACCACAAAAAATATGTATTACGTCGGTCAGGGCAAAGAAATACTAAACCGCGTAAATTCGCATTTTACAGGCAAGGGCAACGGCGACGTTTACGCCGATTATAAGTACGGAAATTTATTCACCATAAAGATGATTGCGCTTGAAAAAAGCGGATTTAAGACGCTGAACGAACTTGAACGCAATACAATTGCAACTTACGACTCGTTTGCGGCAGGCTATAACAAAACAAGAGGCAACAAATAATTAAAAGCGCACGATTTCGAGTCGTGCGCTTATTTATTACCCTTCTTCCTCTTCGTATTTACAGCATTTCGAAGCCGGTTCCGAAATTATATTTCCGTATACGTCAAACCGCGAGCCGTGACAGGGACAGTCCCAAGTGTGAGTGTCGGGGTTCCATTTTAGCTCGCCGTGCAGATGAGGACACATACTGCCTATAATATGAGGTTACCGTCTTCATCCCTGTAAACGGCGCGTTTTTTACCGTTATGCCGCACTACTGCTCCGCTACCTTTGGGAACGTCTGCGCAAGTTTTTGCCGTAAGCCTGAAATAACCCATAGTTATTTCCTTTATGTTGGTCAAAGCGTTGGCTACAAAAACTTTCATACTGCCGTTTATGTGTCTTTGCGGAGAGAAAAGCTCTTGGTTAGGGTTTTCTTTGCCGCAAATCATATCGCAAATTAAATTCGCACAAGCCATTGCGTTGGACATGCCCCATTTATTGAAGCCCGTAACCACATAAACCCCGTCCGAATCGGGGAAATATCTGCCTGCGGCAGGCATACCGTCAAACGTCATTACATCCTCTGCGCTCCAACAGTGCGTGACCGTGTCTGCGCCGAAAAGAGTTCTTGCCCTCTCTTTAAGCGCAAGAAAATGTCCTGACTCTCTTATTCTGCCCGTTCTGTGGTCACCGCCGCCGAACAGCGTACCGCCTGCATAAGGTCTGACAGAAAGTCCGTCCTCCTTCTCTTCAAGAAACATTTCCTCGGTAAGTTTTTTATTTACCGCAATTGTATAAGAAGTGGATTGTCTCAATTTTAAAATATATCCGCCGCGCGAATTAATTATGGGAAAATGCGTAGCGACAACTATGCTTTTGGCTTTGATTTTTCCGTTTTCGGTAATCACGGTTTTATCTGAGGAGTCAACGTCCATAACGCGAGTATTCTCGTAAATTTCAAAATTTACAGGCAATGAAGTAAGAAACTTCAAAGGGTCGAACAGATACTGTTTTTTACATTTTATCGCGCCGCTTGCGTCAAAATGCGGCAATCCGCTAACCCATTCGCACTCCGCGCCTATCTTTTTCATTACTGCAAAAGTTTTTTCAAGCCTTGCCTTAGACGCGCATGTGTATATATAACCGTTAGTTTCCTGCCAGTTACACTCTATACCGTATTTTTCTTTTAATTCTTTAAAGCCGCGCATACCTTCTTTCTGCGCTTCGAAATATCCCTTTGCCGCCTGCTCGCCGTAGCGTCGGTAAAGGTCGGAATAAACATTGCCTTGATTATAGGTTATTTTCGCGGTAGTTCTGCCTGTTGTTCCGCCGAAGAGACGGTTTGCTTCCAAAAGCGTAACAAACTTGCCTGCTTGCGCAAGCCTGAACGCCGTCAAATAGCCTGCAATTCCTCCGCCCATAACCACAATATCCCTTTCCGCGTAGCCTTTCAACGACGGATATTCCCGTCTTTCACCTTTCCATACGCTGCAAAACTCCATAATTACCTCCGAGCATTCAGATTAATTATTGTCAAAAATACTTTTTTAAAACTAACTTTTAAAACGTGTTTACAATGCTGTCGGATTATGCTATATTTTGTCGTATATGAAACGTATTGTGAACATAAGATTTCCCGTGCTTACAGCGTGTTTTCTTGCTTTGGGCGTGTGGGTTGGGTATCTGTTCAGCTACCATCAGGCAGACTTTATCTGGCTGATTGCCGTTTTACCGGTATCTGCAATTTTGTTTATTGCTTCTTTCATATGCAAAAAGAAATTATTTGCCGTTTTCTCTGTTTTGCTTGCGTTATTTTTTGCAATTGGAGCGATAAACAGTTTTTACCGCCTTGAAAATTTTAAAGCCCGAGAAATTTCCGACAACGAAATATATAGCGTCACCGGCACCGTAGAAGAAAAAGGTCTTAATACGCGAGGAGAATACATCGTTCTCAAAAACACAAAAGCAAACGGGCACAAGCTGAACGGAAAAATAAAGGTATTCCTGCCTGAAATATACGGCGATTTCTGCGACGAGGGTTATACGGTAAGTTTTACCGGCAAGCTGAATTTCAACGACGCTTTCGCCTATGGCGAACTCAATTATTACGCGGAACAGAATATAAAGTATACGACATCCCCGAACGGTTTGATTAGCTCGGTTTACCATTATTCGCTTTTCGGAAGTATTCGCGCCGAAATAAAAAACGCGCTTTACGGCAATTTAAGTTACGATACCGCGGCGATATGCTACGGCATGCTTTTAGGCGATACACAGCACGTTGACGATGAAGCGCTTGCAAACTTCCGATACGGTGGCATTGCGCATATTTTTGCGGTTTCCGGTTTACATATCGGTATAATTTACTCACTACTGACTTTTATCTTAAAAAAAGCCAAATGCAACAAATATCTATCCGCAGGGCTGAGAATTTCTGCGATAATATTTTATTCGGGAATATGCGGCTTCACCCTATCTTCTATCCGTGCGGTCATAATGTGCGCTGTAAGTATTCTTACGGGTCTTTTTCACGTCAAAAACGACAGACTTAACAACCTTTCGTTTGCGGTAATTCTGATACTTTTAATCTCGCCTTTGAGCTTGTTTGCGGTAGGTTTTCTTCTTTCGGTTTGCGCCGTAGGCGGAATAATTCTGCTTTCGAAATCAACGGTTAGGTTTGCAAAAAAGTTAAAAATACCCGAAACGGTATCCTCCCCTATCGGCGCGACATTTGGCGCGCAAGCAGGAACCCTGCCTATTATGATGGCGAAATTCGGGTACATCAGCGGCGCAGGACTTATAATAAATCTGCTTATTATGGTTCTGATTTCTCCGCTGTTCACCCTTACTTTTGCAGGAACTTTACTCTCAGTTTTAATCCCACCTGCCGCACAGTTTATAATGCCTTATTCGGTTTTACCGCTTGAAACCACGCTGTCCTTTCTTTTGGACGCGAATTTTGAAAACGCGCTTATAACAGGTTTCGGTTCGGGCGTTTTTATACCGCTGTATTATGCCGTTTTACTGCTTTTATCGGACAAACTCAATTTGAAAGGCATACCGCGTAGCGTTTTTGCTGGAATTGGCGCCACGGCGCTTGCGGCATGCGTGCTTCTTTTAACCTATTCCCCTGCAAAAGGTTATAAAATTTCAATAGGGGCAAGCGCAACGGGCGGAAGCGTAATAATCAAATCGGGCGGCGGAAACGTGCTGATAATGACGCAAGGCGCCAATATTTCACGCGTTAAAAACTTTATAAATTCGGAGTATTCTTTTTCGTTGGACGGCATCATAATTTTGGGCGACGATTACAGTATAGAAAGCTTTGATTTGAGTTTGCCGTGCAAAGATTTATACCTCTGCTCTCTATATCTTCCCGTCTATCCGTTCGGCGACAGTTGCGAAGTGCACTACGAACACAGCTTTACGCTCTGCGGCATAGATTTTGAATTTGCCGACGGACACAGTATTTTATTTGACCTTGACGGCGTTACCGTAGGCGTTTGCGAAAGCGGTAAAATTCCTTTTGATAAATGTGATTTGTTAATTTCGCTGCAAGAAAATTACGATAAATTTACAGACAGCGTACAATGCGACGCCGAAACCACTGTGTATTTCAATCTGAAAGACACAAAATACAACGTTTACGACCTCGGAACAATACGATTTTACAGTCAAGACGGCAAGTTAGAACTTTGTTAAATG
>RYWC01000040.1 GCA_003979335.1 Clostridia bacterium | reverse complement strand
ATAAAAAACTGCACCAAAAAGATTTAGCAAATCAACTCACAATAGACCAAAGAACGGTAAGCAATTGGGAAAAAGGTATACGCGAACCTAATTTTGATATGCTTATAAAAATTGCCAAATTTTTTGCAGTCAGTACCGATTATTTATTGGGCTTAGAAGATTAACCGTATTTTTGCTTTCGTTCCGCCGTTGTTTACACTTATAAAATATTATAGGTAAGAAATCTTGCATAATGTGTATGAGGTGAATTATGTCGATTTTTGCCACAAGATTAAGAAGTTTAAGAGCAGAGTACAATATTTCAATGAAAACTCTTGCCAAACATATAAACGCAACTGATACGGCTGTATCTAATTGGGAAAACAATATCAATGAACCCAAAATTTCTTATGTGATTAGCATTGCAAAATTTTTCAACGTAAGCACGGACTATTTATTGGGTATGGATGAAGAAACGAACACAAAAACGCAGTAACCACTTTCCCTTTGTCATTCTGAGCTTGCCGAAGAATCTCACCGCTGTTCTGTCATTCTGAGTTGAGCGTTAGCGCAGTCGAAGAATCCCCTAATCAAACCGCTTACCCAATGGGACCCTTCAACTTCGTTCAGGGTGACAATGTTTGCATAGGGTGACAGGGTAAAGACACCCTGCGTTACTTCGGCTGACAACGTGTAACCGAATAACATCGTTTTTTTAAAAAATTATTTATAAACCGAAAAGCCGCGCCGTTTGCGCAGACGGGCGCAAGGTGTATGAACGGCATAAAATTATTTATAAACCGAAAAGCCACGCCGTGCAAAATGCACGGCGTGGCTTAATTGCCTCAACACATTAAATTTAGTTTATTTCAACGGAATCTGCGCTTTGGCGTTTATGTTCAACGGTGAAAAATTGCCCTGCATATACTGTATAAGCCCTTCCGCGGCAATCATGGCGGCGTTGTCCGTACAGTATTTTTTTTCCGGCAAAACAAGCTTTATTCCGCGCGCAATGCACTCCTCTTCAAGCCTTTTTCTAAGATACCCGTTTGCAATGACTCCGCCGCCTGCGGTAACAGTTTTTACGTTGTGCGCAAGCGCGCTTCCCACCGTGTTTTTTACAAGGGGGTCAATCGCCGCGTGCTGGAACGAACATGCTACGTTTTCCCTGTCAACCGCCTCGCCTTTCTGCGTTTTATTGTGGCAGTAATTTATAACCGCAGTCTTTAAACCGCTGTAAGAAAACTGAAGTTTCTGCGTATTCTTCACCTGACACTTGGGCAGTGCAATGCAGTTTTCGCCGCTGTTTGCAAGCCTTTCCACATTCACGCCGCCGGGGTATTCCAGACCGAGAACGCGCGCAACCTTATCAAACGCTTCGCCTGCGGCGTCGTCGCACGTTCCGCCTAAAATTTCAAACTCTGAATAGCTTTTCGTGTGGAGTATCGCCGTATGCCCTCCGCTTGCAAGCAAGGTTATAAACGGTGGTTTTAGCGCGCTGTCCGCAAGGTACGCCGCCGCCATATGTCCGCGTATGTGGTTTACGGCAATCAAGGGCACGTTTAAGGTATACGCCAAAGATTTTGCGAACGAAAGCCCGACAAGAAGCGCGCCCAACAGCCCTGCGCCGTAAGTTACGGCAACCGCGTCAATTTCCTTTAAAGTAACGCCTGCTTCCACCAACGCCTGACGGACGACCTCGTCCACCGCCTCGGTATGCGCGCGCGAAGCGATTTCGGGAACTACTCCGCCGAACTTCGCCTGTTCGGTAGCAGAGGAAATTATGCAACTTGAAAGAAGCTTTCTGCCCCTTATCACCGCCGCCGCCGTTTCGTCGCAACTTGATTCAAGCCCCAAAATCACGGGGTCTTTTTTTATGCTGAAAGAATTTATATCGTACATTTTTAATTTTAAAAATATGTTTTTATTTTTGCCGTCCGTTCTTTTTTAGCCCTGCGCCTTTACTTACGCCATTGTCCTTTCCGCGCTTTGATAAATGGACATAAAGGACAAATTATCTGCGGCGAGGAAAACTTACAGTCGTTTTTTATAATACCTTTTAAGATATGTGTCCCTCGGCAAGACGGATTGCAATTATATTCTTTTGCGTAAATCTTTAATAAAACGTAAAACTTTAATAAAACGCGTAGATACAGGCATATCGGGAAGCGCGCGGCTTTGTTGCAGTGAATGTACTTATACACGACCGAAACAAAACGCAGGCGCGGCGCCGTATTGCGACGTATATACGCGTTTTAATGTTATACAGTTTTTTTGAGGTAGTCTATAATAAAACCCTGAATATCGCCGTCCATAACCGACTGAACGTTGGTGTTTTCAAACCCCGTCCTGTGGTCTTTTACAAGAGTGTACGGGCAGAAAACGTAGCTTCGTATCTGGCTGCCCCACTCTATCTTTTTAATTTCGCCCTTAATTTCCGCGTCGGCGGCTTCGCGCTCGGCAATCTGCCTTTCAACAAGCTTTGCGCGCAGATATTCGAAAGCCATAGCCTTGTTCTGCAATTGACTTCTCTCGTTCTGGCAGGTTACGACGATGCCCGTGGGGAAGTGGGTAATTCTTATCGCCGTTTCCGTCTTGTTTACTTTCTGTCCGCCTGCCCCCGAAGAACGGTACACGTCTATTCTTATGTCTTCGTCCTTTATTTCAACCGAATTATCGTCGTCAACCTCAGGCATAACTTCCAACGAGGCAAAGGACGTATGGCGGCGTTTGTTGCTGTCAAAGGGGGAAATTCTTACAAGCCTGTGAACGCCCTTTTCCGCCTTTAAAAAGCCGTATGCGTTTTCGCCGTCCACTTTGAAAGAAACGCTTTTAAGCCCTGCTTCGTCGCCGTCTTCAAAGTCAAGTTCGGTGACTTTAAAGCCCTGCTTTTCGCAATAGCGGCAGTACATTCTGTAAAGCATCTGCGTCCAGTCGCACGCTTCCGTGCCGCCTGCGCCCGAGTGCAGATTCAAAATGGCGTTGTTGGAATCGTACTTGCCTTTTAAAAGAGCGCGTATGCGCATATTTTCAATGTCCTCTTCCGCCGTACTTATCATATTTTCAAGCTCGGGGATAAGGCTTTCGTCGTCGGCTTCTTCAATAAGGTCGATAAATGCGTTTGCGTCCGCAAGCGCGCTTTCGCCCAACGCGTAAGAATTTATTTTACCCTCTACGGAAGAAATTTCCCTGCCTATTTTTTTGGACTTTTCCAAATCCTGCCAAACTTCGGGTTTTTCCTGTTCGGCTTTAAGCTCGGAAAGCCTTTCGCCCAAATTGTCAATGTCCAAAGCGTACTTCGCTTCGGCAAGGGTGTCCGCAAGGGATTTAAGTTTTAATCTGTAATCGTCTGCTTTAAACATAAACGTTCCGTTTAATCAAAGTTTTAAATACTTGCCGCAAACATACTCAAAATGCGGTATAGGCAAAAATTTTAATTACTTGTTGTCTTTCCAATAGCAGCAGTCTTTATATTTTTTGCCGCTTCCGCAGGGGCAGGGGTCGTTCCTGCCGATTTTCGCACCGGCGGTTTTGGGCAACTGTTTGCCGTCGCTGTTGGTCATTAAATCTTTGGGGGGCTGGGGCGCGTCGCCTATTACGGGACCTGTCGACCCTGCCGAAGTCGCCGCCGAGGGGGTACCGCCGTTTTCGCCGCCGTCGGCGTTTTCTGCGTTATCAGCTTGTTTAGCCCTTTCCTCTTCCTGCTTTTTGATATTTTCCTGCATTATTTCCCTTGCGCGCGCCGCTACCGCCGCGTTCATCGGCGAAATTCCGCCGTTGGGATTGGGCACCCTCTGAACGGGTATCTGCTGACCGTTCTGTACGCGCACTATGCGACCTTTCAACAGACGGGAAATAGTCGCAGTCTGTATGCGGTCAATCATTTCGTCGAACATCTCGTAACCCTCCTGCTTATAGGCGATTACGGGGTCCTGCTGAGCGTAACCTCTCAACCCTATTCCCTTTCTGAGCTGGTCCATAGCGTCAATGTGGTCAATCCAGTTCTTATCTACGCTACGCAGAAGCTCGTTCCTTTCGACCTGATGATAGTCCACCTGTCCGTCCGTCATTTCGGAAATATTCTGAATTTTCTGTTCGTATGCTTTTATAACTTCCTTTGAAATCTTTTTAATCGCGTGTTCATAGTCCCACTTTTCAAGGTTTTCACGCGTGATTTCATAGGTGCATTCTTCGGGGTAAACTTTCTGAACAAGCGCTTCGTTCAAAGCGTTTTCGTCCCATTTTTCAGGCATTTCGTCGGTGTTTACAGCTTCCGCAATTACCTTTTCGATATAGTCGGGAATATATTTAAGCATCTGTTCGTGCACGTCCGAACCGCGCAGAACGTTCAGCCTTTCGCCGTAAATGGTTTTACGCTGTTCGTTCATTACTTCGTCGTATTGCAGGGTGTGCTTTCTTATACCGAAGTTTCTGCCCTCGATAGCCCTCTGCGCGTTCTCGACACTGCGCGTAAGCATTTTCGATTGCAGGCACTGGTCGTCGTCAATCTTGAACACGGAATAAAGCTGTTTCATTCTTTCTCCGCCGAACCTCTTGGCAAGGTCGTCTTCGAGAGATATGAAGAATATCGACGCGCCGGGGTCGCCCTGACGACCTGAACGTCCGCGCAACTGGTTGTCGATACGGCGCGATTCGTGGCGTTCGGTGCCTAAAATGCAAAGACCGCCTGCCTCGATAACCTGCTTCTTTTCCTCGTCCGTTTCCTTTTTATAGCCTGCGTAAAGTTCGGCGTAACGGTCGCGCGCTTTCTGCTCCTCTTCGGTAAATTCCCTGTCCGCGTAAGAGATTGCAACCTCTATCATTTCATGGTCGTAACCCTCTTCGCGCATTCTCTTCTTGGCAAGATATTCGGGGTTGCCGCCCAAAAGAATATCCGTTCCGCGTCCTGCCATATTGGTCGCAATAGTAACCGCGTTAAGCCTGCCTGCCTGCGCGACTATTTCAGCCTCGCGCTCGTGGTTCTTTGCGTTCAATATGTTGTGTTTAATGCCGTTGCGCCTTAAAAGACGTGAAATTTCTTCCGACTTTTCAACAGTAATCGTACCGATAAGCACGGGCTGACCCTTTGCGTGGCGCTCTGCAACTTCGTTTACGATAGCTTTCTTTTTGCCCTCGACCGTCGAATAAATCATATCGGCGTAGTCCACCCTTTTTACGGGGCGGTTTGTGGGAATGGGCACAACGTCCAAAGAGTAAATTGTTCTGAACTCGTCCTCTTCGGTCATTGCGGTACCTGTCATACCTGCAAGCTTTGCGTAAAGGCGGAAATAGTTCTGGAACGTAACCGTTGCGTGGGTCTTGTTCTCCTCTTTTACCTTTACTTTTTCCTTAGCTTCAATCGCCTGATGAAGTCCGTCGGAATATCTTCTTCCGTTGAGCACACGGCCTGTAAATTCGTCTACGATAAGAATTTCGCCGTCCGCTCCGACGATGTATTCCTCGCCGTTATGGAACAGCTCGTGCGCTTTAAGTCCCTGCTGTATATGGTGGTTGAGTTCTGCGTTTTCGATATCGCCGAGGTTGCGTATATTAAAGAAGCGTTCCGCCTTCTCCGCGCCCTTTTCGGTAATGGTTACGGACTTGTCCTTTCTGTCGATTATATAGTCCCAATTCTCCATTTCTTCGAGAATTTTGGCAAGATTATCCTGCGCAGCCCTATCCGCTTCGGAAAGTTCTTTTTTCTTCTTCGAGGGCGCTTTTTTCTCGGCGTCCTTTTTGTCGTCATCAAAGCCGCCGTGCAGGGTGCGGACGAACCTGTCCACCTCCTCGTACAGTTTCGAGCTTTCGCCGCCCCTGCCAGAAATAATGAGGGGGGTTCTCGCTTCGTCTATTAAAATCGAGTCGACTTCGTCTATGATACAGTAGTTAAGCTCCCTCTGTACCATTGAGGGAATTGAAGTTTTAAGGTTATCCCTGAGGTAGTCGAAACCGAGTTCGTTATTCGTCGCATAGATAATGTCGCACTTGTAAGCTTTCTGCTTTTCAGCGTCGTCCATACCGGGGACAACCACGCCGACGGTAAGCCCCATAAATTTATGAACTTTACCCATCCACTCCGCGTCGCGCTTTGCAAGGTAATCGTTGACAGTAACTATATGCACGCCCTTGCCCGTAAGCGCGTTAAGATACGCAGGCAGGGTTGAAACAAGGGTTTTTCCTTCGCCCGTTTTCATTTCCGCGATACGTCCCTGATGCAGGCAGATGCCGCCCACAATCTGAACGTGGAAATGTTTCATATTGAGTACGCGCCAGCTTGCCTCTCTGAAAGCGGCGAACGCGTCAAACATAATATCGTCAAGCGTTTCGCCTGCCGCCAGTCTGTCCTTTAAAACCTGCGTCTGGTTTTTAAGTTCTTTATCGTCCATAGCGGCGTATTTAGAGTCCAACGCCTCTACTTTATCGGCAAGTTTATTTAGCTTTTTGAGCGCGCTACGGCTGTCGGCGCCCATTATGAATTTCAAAAATCCCATAAGAAAACCCTTATATTTTTATATCTTTATTCATTTTACTATAATTTGGAAAATAAGTAAAATTGTTTTTTGTAAAATATTGGAATTTAACAAAAAAACACCCTTATTATTTATAAACGCATTTCAAGATATTAAAACCCGACGGCACTAAGCCGTCGGGTTAATAATTTATATAGAAACGCGTCTGCTCGCGCAAGGGGATTCTTCGACTGCGCTGACGCTCCGCTCAGAATGACAGAGCGCAAAAATAGGGAACTCTTCGCTGTCACTCTGAATTGCGAAAGGCAGGCTAAAA
>RYWC01000039.1 GCA_003979335.1 Clostridia bacterium | reverse complement strand
ATACACCTATTACACTAATCGGTGTACTTTTCTGCAAATCCCGGCGGCAGATAGACCCCGATATATGGTGGAAATAAGCGTATTTTTACATAAATTTCTTAGACTTTCCTTTATTAAATTAAGGAAACGAACCACAGTTTAAGGAGAACCGAACCACAATGAAAACTTTATTTAATGGAAAAGGTAAGTTTCTACTTACCGTTTTGGTGTTACTATGCACAGTTGTTTTAGGCTGTGTAATTTTTGCGTGTGTAAATTTATGTGCTGAAAAAAATCAAATTTCCTCAGAGGAAAAAGCTAACACGATAGAAGTGCCTGATTTGAAGATTACAAGCACGGCTTTATCTGTGGTTGATCTTCCAGTATTTGAAAGACCAAATGTTAATGGAAACATAGGTTTTGGAGAATGCTTTGTTTCTGTTAGTTATATTTTCGTTACTGGGCGTACTTTTGATTTTTATTTTGATATAGCTCAAAGCTTTGACGATTATACGCTTTATTATAATTTTGAAAATTTTAGTGCGCCTAGCGGAGGTTCGTTTGGTTCTGCGAATGTTTTTTATGAAAATAACCGATATAGAATTCGTTTACAAAATTTTAAATTAGGAACTTATTCTTTCTATATTTCCTGTGAGGCAGAAAATATGAGCGGCGATTTGTTTCCTATTAATTTTGTAAACGGTAATTCAAGCGTGCAAATGAGAATTAGTATTACCCCTGACTTTATAGGTATTGATAACACTAGATATGAGTTTTCTTATGGTGGAGGAGACGAGTATATTCATTTGGTGGGTTCCAGTAGAGGGATAACTTATGGCTTAGAGATTGGAACGATGGTAGAAGTATATGGCAAGGCTATAGATGAAGGATTATTGAGCATTGCTGGTAACTGTAATCTTAAAGTTAATAAAGTTGATAAAATTAGTTATCCGACGCGCAGTGAGTTTTATTTGCGTGCGATAAATGGCTTTAGTATGTTGAGTACTAGATGTGAAATATTTATTAAACCTCGTTATGAGGTGGAACTGACACAGTTAAGTGAATCCTTTACTTATTCGCCTGATTCCAAACATACTTTTAGCTTTTATACGTTGCAAGGCAGAGGGGTCAATTATGTTTTGCCGAGTGGTTGGTCGATTAGCGGAAGTACTGTAACTATTCCGAAAGGTACGCGAGCAGGTACGTATACCATAACTGCGAAATTGCAGGAAACGGCTTCCTGGATTGACATAACTTCCCCCGATGAGGATAAAATTTTGTGGGATGACCGAAAAGATAGAATAACAACGGTTACAATAAGTAAAGCTAATCCTACATTAAATGTTTCCGGCGTTAAGACTACATACACATATACGGGCAGTTTGCAGACGATAAATTCAGGCGCAACGGTAAATAATACAGAACAAACAATTACTTATAGCAACAATACTTTTACGACAGTTGCCCAAGGCAACGGAAAAGTGGTGACTATTTCCGTTGCGGCAAGCACAAATTATAATGCGGTAAGTAAGACAGTTACTTTAACCGTAAACAAAGCAAGTTACAATATGTCAGGCGTAAGGTGGAATTACACTTCTGCATTTACATATGACGGAAGCGCAAAGACAATTACGCTTACGGGACTGCCGAGCGGTGTAACGCCTAATTACTCAAACAACAGTAAAACAAATGCAGGTACTTATTCTGCAAGCGTAACTTTCAGTTACGACACCGCAAACTATAACGCCCCGAGCGCTGTTTCAAACTGTGCGTGGGTTATAAACAAAGCTAACCCCGTTACTGCGGCAAGCGTTGCGTCGGGTACCTATTATATAGGCAACAAGCTTTCAACCGTAGGAATTTCGGGTAATGCAAACGTAGCCGGAACGTTCGGGTGGAATGCGCCCGAAACCGAGCTTACAAAAACTTCTGAAAGTTTCGGGTGGACGTTTACGCCTGCGGATACGGCTAACTATAATTCGGTAACAGGCAGTTTGACCGTTGTGGCGGAATATGCTTTGGACAGAATTGTCGTAACCAACGCCAAGACGGAATATAAGGCGTATGAAGCGTTTACAACGGACGGAATGGTTGTTACCGCCTATGGCGGAGGTTCTGCCGAAGCGGTTACGGATTATATAATCACGTTGCCTTACGCGGATTCGGGACGGGGGCATTTCCTTGTTTCGGACGACGGCTGTAAAGTTATAGTAACGTTCACGCGCGGACCTGTTACAAAAACGGCAGAAATTCTTATTTCAGTTATAAAGGCGGATTATGATTTTTCAAATGCGGTCTTCGGCGACGTTACGGTAGCTTATGACGGACAGCCCCATTCGATTACGGTCGGCGGAGTTCTGCCAACGGGCGTAAATCTTTCGGGCTATACCTATAACGGCGACAGCGTAACCGAAGTGACCGCGGCAGGCAGTTATACGGTTTTGGCAACCTTTACAATAGACGATACGGACAATTATAACGTGCCTGTTTTAAGGGCTGTGCTCACTATTAAAAAGGCAACGCCCTCAATCGACGTGTCGGGCGTGAATACGCAATACGTTTATACGGGCGCGCTTCAAACGGTTTCGGGCGGAGCCTTAGTAGATAACGCGGAGCAGACGGTTCTGTATAAAGAAAACACTTTTACGACGGTTGCAGAGGGATACGGCAAGCAAATTATCGTCTATGTAGAGGAAAGCGACAACTATGAAGCGCTGAGCGTATACGTTGAAATTACTGTTGAAAAGGCGTCGCTTGATTTGACTTGGTCGGGCGGAAACGGTAAGTATGACGGCAACGCGCATAACGCCGTTCTGACGGCGAGCGGAATGGCGCAGAGCGACGCGCAGGCTTTTGAAAGCGGATTGTTTAACTCTCTTATAACAGTCAGCTATACAACGCAGGACGGAAACGCCGAACGCACTAAGGCAGGAACATATGCGCCTGCGTTGGACGCAATGCCCTCGGGCGAACCCTATGCAAACTATAATGTAACCATAGTCAACCCCGGGTATACTTTCACAATTGAAAAGGCGGAGGCGGTAACGGGTATATCGTTCAACGACAAGACGGTTGTTTATGACGGTAAAACGCATACTTTGACCGTAGACGGCGCCTTAGGCGAAGATTTAACGGTTACTTATTATATAAGCGGCGGCAACGACCTGTTTACGGGCGCTGTGGACGTAAAACGCGACGGAACGGCTGTTGCAGGCTATTCGGTTACTGCTGTTTTTGAAAGCGTTTCAGGTAATTTCGAAGTGCCGAACGCTATGACTGCAACGCTGACGGTTACGCCGTTTACAATTACCGACGGCGACGTTACGGGCATTGCGAAAGAGTATGAATATACGGGCGAAGCCCAGTCGCCTGCGCCTGTTGCGGCAGTTGTGCTTTGGGGCACGGAAAGAACGCTGTTGGTTAAAGACCGCGATTATGAGGTGGAGTATTCCACCGAAATTCCCGACGCAGGCACGGTTGTTACCGTAAAAGTTAAGGGCACGGGCAACTATCAGGGCGAAGTTTCGATAGATTTTACAATAACCAAAAAACTTATAGGCGTAAGCTGGATTGGCACGGATAGTTATACTTACAATGCGTTTGCGCAGGGCAAAACTGCGGAATTTACGGGGCTTGCGGCAAAGGATGTCGGCATTGTAATGCCTACGTTCAGTTACAGCGGCGCAGGGTACCCCGAAAATGCGGCTAAGCCTGTAAACGCAGGAAGTTATAAAGTAACGGTTACTTTGGACGAAGCTTTTTCCAACTATAAACTTGCGTATGACAAGGTTGAAAGCACGTTTACAATCAATAAAGCTAAAGTTACTGTCGATACGGAATACATCGATTACGACCCTGCGACGGATAAGCTTTACCCCGACGGTAAACTGCCTCAGCTTGCAGTTAAGGGCGACGCGACGTCGGGCAGTTTAAAGGTAAGCGGAAGCGTGCTTTGGGTCAAAGTGGACGGCAAAGAGCCTTGGCTTAAACTCAATACGCACCTGTACGCTTGGCAGTTCGTTCCCGACGACATAACCAATTTCGAAATATTCAGAGGCGAAAAGGAACTGACCGCGGTTGTAGCCCTTTTGCAGTCGATGACTGCCGAATGGAAGGACGGAGTTCAGCCCGAAATATTTACCTCGACGACGCTCGATAAGATTAGAGATTTCGTCATTGTGACGGGCATACTCGAAAACGGAGATAACTACGTCGTTTCGAATTATAACCTTACGGGAAGCTGGGGGTCGGCGGACGCGCCCTCGGCGGCAGGGATATTCGATTTAGAGTTTTCAAACAATAACGGCGTGGGCGGAGCGGTTTTGCGCGCTTATTTAAGAGGCGTAAATTACACCGCCGTTGCGCTTAGCAGACTGATTTATACCCCTGTTGACGGGGCGAGCTTCGATTATGACGCATTCGCGCTGTTTGATAAGACCACAGTCACCGTAACCGCAGTTTATAACGACGGAACGGAGGAGGAAGTAACCGACTATACCGTCGCGTACATAGCGGGTCACGAATACCTTTGGGCAGGCGATACGCACGTTACTTTAAAATACGGCTCGGGCGAAAACGAGAAAAGCTGTCAGATAACCGTAACCGTCGGAAAGATAGATTACGACTTGTCTTCGCTTCAATTCGACGACGTTAAGACCGACTATGACGGCACGCCTAAAAAGGCGGAACTTGCATCTCCTTTTGCGGACGGTACGGTTGAGTACGTTTACAGAATCTGGGACGAAGAAACGCAGTCTTTCGTAACCCTTGCAGGCGTTACGGGCGTGACGAATGCAGGCAGGTATCAGGTTGTGGCGACGTTTACACTTAAAGGCGAAGCCAACCTTGCAAACTACCCCCACGACGCGGACGGAGTGCTTCCGCAAACCCTTACGGCGGAGATAGTAATAGGTAAGATAGATTACGCAGGCGTTTCGAAAATAGAGTTCTTCGACGCCTCGGCAGATTACAATTACGGCAACTCGGTTTTGGACGGATTGTCTGTCGTCAAAAACGTTCCTGCCGGCGTTACGGTCAAATACTCGTATTACGATAGCAACGGCGAAGAGGCGGACCCCGACGCGATTGTGAACGCAGGCGAATACTCGATTAAAATTTCGTTTACGTCCGACGCAAACCACAACCCCATAAAGGACCACACCGTAAAGTTTACAGTCAATAAAATTGACCCTTTAGTTACCCCCAAAATCAGCGGAAGCTTTACCCAGGGCACGCACCTGTATCAGCTTACCTGCGAGCTCACCGATGGCGACACCGCAGGGCGCATTGTCTGGGACGATGACGAGCAGACTCTTGTAAAGGGTATGTACAGATATTACTATACATTCGTTCCCGAAGATTCGCAAAACTTCAACACCGTAAAGCTTTACGTCGATATCACCGCTTCGGCGACGGAAGAGGGTACAGGGCTTGTCGGCTGGCAGATTGCGCTTATAGTAGTTAGCATAATTTTAGCCTTTTTCATAGCGCTTATCGCCTTGTATATAGCCGTTAAAAAGAAGAACGTCGCCGCAGATGCGGACGGGTTCTACGATACCTATGACGGCGAAGAATAATACTTGCGCGGCTTATATCCGAAATTTAAAAAAGTATTTAAAAGCTATGCGCAAAGCTTGAAATTTGCTTTGACAAAAACTTATAAATTTTTGATTTCCCCCCCATATATGCCATAGTTTCCGCAATTTTGCGGTTACTAAACGGCAGCTGTTACGCCCTTGCCGAACCGCCTTTTTTAAGAAATAATGTGGTAATTGTCTCCGTAATATGCGGCAAAGCGAGGGCGTGCTGCTTACCGTTATTATATTACCCCCGACGGATAAATTTTCCGTCGGGGGTAATTTTGCCTTTTATGCTTTTTATCTTATTTTTACGCCTTTTTCCGACGGTTTTCATTAAAAAAATACAAATTTTTAAAAACAGAAATTACCGCTTACGCCTTTTAAACAACCGTTAAGGCTTGGGCGGTTTTTGCTTTTTTCGTGCCGCAAAATTTTTTTTCGGTTTTATTACTGTATTTTTTACTGCCGTATTCGGTATTTAAACAAAATACAAAAAACGCGTTAAATCAAGCATATATTGGGGGCAATTGCGCAATATTTGCAAAATAAGCTATGTAAAAAGCCGTTTTTCGGGGCTGTTTCTCTCACTTTGGTATCAGGAAACAGGGCTTTTGCAGCTTCTTCAAGCAGTTTCTTTTTATCTTTTTCGCCCTCTGTATAGGCTACTCTGATTTTCATTCAATCACCACTTTCTACCGAATCGGGCAAGGTGTTGATTTTCTTGATAATCACTTCCAAATCCTTTTCCCGGCTGATAGACACATCAAGAAGCGCATCCACCAAGCAACCAAGCCTTTCAATTTCCTTGCCTTCATGCCGTTCAGTGACTTCACCCCAAACAAATTCTTTTAGAAATTCAACTAACCCCCGCATTAGTTCAAACTTCGCTGAAAATGTTTCAAGTTCGTTCATTGTTTCCCTGTTCAATACAAATTCATTTTTCATTGTGCTTACCGCCTTTCTCAATCCTCATATATTGTTTTTTGAAATCCCTGTTCCTGCATTTCATCAAGGGTTTCCCGAATCCGTTCAAGGTTTTTACAACCCTGTTCAACTATGCAGCCTTCTTCAACATCAATTAGAAATCTGCAATTCATCCGGCATAATCCACCGAAGAACGGGCAAAACACCCCTTCAATTTCTGTTCTTTCTTCCATCTTTACCTGATCCATAGTTTACCGCCTTTCTTGAAAGTTAATTTTCAATATTCATTTGTGGCATGGTTGGCACCTGTCTCTTATACACATCT
>RYWC01000038.1 GCA_003979335.1 Clostridia bacterium | reverse complement strand
TTATGGTAAAATAAATTAAATAGAAATTCAAACTATTTTACGCGGTGCTTTTATGGCTGGAAAGGCAAAATTCAACTTAAATTCGCTCAGGCTACTCGACATTATTAAAATTGTTTTGGTGGCCCTTATGGCGGTTATATGTATAGTAATCTGCGCGCAGGCGTACAATAAAGTCTTTAACGCCAATTTTTACGCTACTATTGCCTGCTGCATTGTCCTTATCGTGCTGGAAGCAGTGAATGCTTTCGCTGTAAAGCCTTTTGCCGCTAAAATGGTGTTTTACGGGCTCGATTCAGCGTTGATTTTAACAATATGCGTGCTTACGGGCAACTCGTTTATGTCAACGATTTACTGCCTGGTTTTAACGCTTTGCTACATCACACTTGACAGGTTTAAAGATAAAACCGTACTTTTCGGCGTCAGTTGCGGCATTTTCAGCGTTTCGTTTTTAATCGGCTGTCTTGTAAGCAACCCGTATGTAGGCGCTTTGGAAATAATTACGGGCGTACTGTTCGGTTTGCTTGCTCTTACGATTGATTACGTTGTCGTAATATTCCTTTTAAAATTTTATAAAACAAACATAGAACTGTCGGCCGCGTTAAAAGAGGCGGACGAAAACCGCGCGGCGCTGAAAGAGGCGTATGAGCAACTGACCGCCACAAAAGTGTATGAAGAACGCAACAGAATTGCCAAAGATATTCACGATACGGCAGGGCATTCGATGACGACGGTAATTATGCAGACGGAAGCGGCTAAGCTCATTATTGACGAGAACCCCGAAGAGGCTAAAAACCGAATTATTTCGGCAAATATTCAGGCGAGAAACGCGCTGGAACAGATGAGGGAAAGCGTTCACCTGCTCGCAGGCAGAGAAAAAACGCGCCCGTTGAAAGAGGAAATGGAAGAGGTTATCGCCCAGACGATTGACGGAACGGACGTAAAAGCAAGGTATTCAATCGATTTAATTCAGCCCGAGTCGGAAATAAACAGGTTTATTATAAACAGCCTGAAAGAGCTGCTGTCAAACGGCATACGCCACGGCAAAGCGACAGCGTTTTACATTGAGCTTAAAAAGAACGGGGAAGGAGCCTTTTTGCTTGTTTCGGACAACGGTTCGGGAGTAAAAGGCAAGATAGAAGAGGGCTTCGGGCTTAAAGGCGTTAGGGAAAAGGCGGAAAAGTTCGGCGGAAGCGTACAGCTTTCAAGCGAGGACGGGGAAGGGTTTGAAGTTAAAATAAGTATACCCGATTTAAAGGAGAAAGAATGATAAAAGTTTTACTTGTCGATGACCAGCAGATTTTGGCGGAGGGCATAAAGTCGGTATTGGAAACCTCGCGAGAAGTGGAGGTCGTAGGTATTGCGTCCGACGGCGTGCGCGCAGTGGAAGAGGTGGTTAAAGTCAAGCCCGACGTCGTACTTATGGATATAAGAATGCCCAATATGAACGGCGTTGTCGCAACCAAGCGTATAAAAGAAATAGACGAGAATATCAAAATTATCATTCTTACCACGTTTGACGACAGCGACTATATTCTCAGCGCTATAAACAACGGTGCTTGCGGATATTTATTAAAAGATATAGGTGCGACCGCCCTTATAGACGCGGTTAAAAACGCATACGCAGGGGATACGATTCTGCCGGCAAAAATTGCAAAAAAGATTACCGATGCCGCGGCAATGATTTCAACAGACAAGGAATATAAGCTTAAAAAGGCTTTCGGTCTTTCCGAAAGAGAGGTCGAAATAGCGCTTATGCTTTACGACGGATTTACTAACAGGCAGATAGCTTCCGCCCTGAAACTTTCGGACGGAACAGCAAGAAACTATATCAGCGCGATATATCTGAAATTGGGTGTGGACGGACGTGCTTCCGCCGTTGAAAAAATAAGAAAATTGTCGTAGACCCCGACATATGCCGCAAATAACGCAGTTTTTTAAAATTTTAAAAAAATCGGTAAAAAACGTATTATTTTGCGTTTACCCCCCTAATATGCTTAAAATAACCGCCTTGCACAACGCGTGCAAGGCGGTTTAGGTTTTAAAGGTCAAACGCTATCGCTGTAATATCGTCGTTTAAGTTACTGCTGAAAGATTTAAGGTTATTTTCGAGGTTTTTTATAAAATCGTCCGCCGTCCGCGAATATGAAAGGGTTTTTATTACCTTGTCCGCGCCGAACATTTCCCCTCTGTCGTTTTTGCACTCGGTCACGCCGTCCGTCAAAAGCACAAGTATATCGCCTTTCTCATATGGTATGCTGTCGTCGAAGTAAGAGGGGTTGTCGAACCAGTTTGAAACGGGCGGAGAGTTCAGCATTATTCTCGTTATTCCGCTGCCCGTTTTTAAAAGCAGTGGTACGTTATGCCCTGCCATAGAATATGTAATGCTGTCGTCGTCAATGCGCACTGCGGCAACCGTAACGTAGTTTCTTTCGTCAAGGTTGAGTTCGCGGAATTTCGCGCTTAAATTGCTGATTGCCTGTGCAGGCGAGTATGCCGTTTTATCATATGCGGCTTTGACGAACGCCGAAAGCATACCTGCCGAAATTCCCTTGCCGGAAACGTCGGCAATTACTCCGCAGGCGCGGTTTCCGACCGTATAAACATCGGGAAGGTCTCCGCCTATTTCTCTGCACGGAAGATAAGTATAGGAGTATTTCTTGCCGCCTGCCCATTTGCCTGCGGGCAGAAGGCGTTGCTGTATGTTTTTCGCTGTCTGCAATTCGCGCGCAACTTCAAGCTCGAACGCGTCGTCTACCGTGCCCATATAAAGTCCGTCGCCCAATGGCGTAACAGTTACGGAATATGCCACTTCATGCACGTTTTCACCGCTTTTTACACGCTGAAAAACTCTTCTTCCGACTTCTTTGCCTGCAAGAAAAGCGTCTTCGAACGCTTCCGCAAGTCCGCATCCACGGCAGGCGCCGTCCTCGCCGCATCGCTTGCAATCGCCTGCGCACGCCGTGACCGCGCCTATGCTTCCGCGCATGCTTCCGTTGGGGAACAGATTGCGGAACGCGCGGTTGCAGAATACAGTTTTTAAGTTTCTGTCGGCGACGATTACAGCCGTTTTTATGCTGTTTAATATTCGCCTTAGGTATTTTTCTGTCATAATTTCCGTTTTAAGGTAAATAGAAGTTGAGCTTGCTTTCGGCTATGCAGGCTTTGAAAGGGGCGCTTTCATAAAGTTCGCCCTCCGCCTGAACGGTAAATTTATCGTTTTCGGGAATAAATTCTACCGATTTTGTTTTTAAATAAGTTATATTTTTGACTTTGCGCACTTTTCCTCTCATAAGTTTTAAAAGCTCGCCGGGAATTTTAGGTTTGGAAATATAGTCGCAGATAAGCAGGTCCATATAGCCGTCATTTATTTTTGCGTCGGGGAACAGTTTTATGCCGCCGCCCAATTGCAAACCGTTGCCGACCGCCGCTATAAGCCCGAAATGCCGTTCTTCTACGCCGTCGTATCTTACTTTGAAATTTATGCTTTTATAGTGGAAAAGGGTATATATCAGCGAGCGTAAGTATTTCGACCTGCCGCGCATGTTCTTGTTGTATACGCGTTTAAGTATTTCTACGTCAATTCCCATACCTACAGAATTAATTGAGCGCAAACCCGAAGAAAGTTCAATATAATCAATCTTTTGCGGCGCGCGGAAAGCTATAATTTCAGCCGCTTTTACGGGGTTGAGAGGTATACCTGCGGCTTCGGCAAAGTCATTGCCCGTACCGAAAGGTATCAGACCGAGCGCGCAGTTGTCAAAATCTTTTATTCCGTTGATAATATCGTGCAAAGTGCCGTCGCCGCCCATTGCAATTACGGTGTGTCTTTCGCCCGTCGAAGTAATTTTTTGCGTAATAATCTTCGCGTCGCCCGTTTTTTGCGTGAAAAGCACGTCTACGTTTTTACCTGCGATTTCAAAAATCTTTTTAACTTCTTCAAGTTTATTAAGACCTTTGCCTTTTAAATGTGTTTCGTTTGCCAGAATGTAATATACGGCGGCACGCTCCGAATTTATCTTTTGAAATATCCGTAATCATTATATAACAAATAAATATGAATTGCAATAATTTTGAAAAAAGGCTATAATAAAAAAATCAAAGCAAAATTCAGCGTACGGGAGGGTATATGAAGGAAATTTTATCCGACAATTTAATAAAACTTGCCCGAACCTGCCCGTATCCGCTTTATGTCGTAGGGGGCAGAGTGCGCGATTTTTTGGCAAGGCTTGAAACTGCCGACACTGACACCGATATATGCGCGCCCGCAAACGCGGAAGATTTTGTCCGCCGCGCAAAAAATGTCGGTTTCAATGTGGACGCCGCCTATAAAAATACAGGGACGGTAAAACTTTCGCTCGGTAAAGAAAGCTATGAATTTACCTGTTTCCGTTCCGACGAATATGTAAGAGGTGAACACCGTCCCGTTAAAACTATTTTTACGGACGATATCCGCCTTGACGCGCGTCGGCGCGATTTTAAATGCAACGCAGTTTACTACGATATTGCGGAGGAAAGTTTCGCCGACCCTTTGGGCGGAATAAAGGACATAGAAACAAAGACCCTTACCACCGTAGCGGCGGCGGAAAAAGTGTTCGGGGAGGATGGTTTGCGGCTTATGCGGCTGGCAAGGATAGCCGCCGAAACAGGGTTTTCACCCGATGAAGAATGTATTGACGGCGCGCGCAAAAACAGCGCGCTGATTTCGGACGTATCCGCAGAAAGAGTTTGGGCTGAACTTGACAGGATTTTACACGCGGATAAGCGATACGGCCGCATATATGCCCCGTTTAACGGACTTTCGATATTAAAAACGACAGGTGTATTAAAGCATATTCTGCCTGAACTTTGCTTGGGCGAAGGAATGAAGCAGAGGCCGGATATTCACCGCTACGACGTGCTTGACCATTCCCTGCGCGCCGTTTTATACGCTCATCCCGACATTCGTCTTGCGGCGCTTCTGCACGACATCGGCAAGCCGTTCTGTATGATAAATTACGGTAATTTTTACGCCCATGACAAAGAGGGCGCGCGCATTGTTGCAGATGTCTGCGCAAGGCTTAAAGTTCCCAAAAAACTTGCCGCGGAAACCGTTGCTCTGACCGAATTGCATATGTTCGATTTGCGCGGCGACGCGCGTGAAAACACCGTCAGGAAATTTACGGTCCGCAACTTGAATATGTTCGATAAACTTATGCTTTTGAAACAAGCAGATTTTTCCGCATGTAAAGACTATACGTCCGTGGCGCCGTCAGTAACGAAAATGACGGGAATTTTAAACGCAATGAAAGCGGAGGGTGTGCCTTTGACTTTAAAGGAGCTTGCCGTGCGTGGCAGCGACCTTATTTCGGGCGGCTGTCCGCCGAGGCATACGGGAAAGGTTTTGGAAAGGCTTTTGCTTGACTGCGCGGTTAAACAGGTTGCAAACGAAAAAGAAAAGCTTTTGAAATATGCGGCAAAGTGCGTTTACCCTTCGCTTGGTTTGGAAGGGTAAAATAGGCTTCAAAATAAGTTGACAAGCTTTGCAAAATAATGTAATATTTAAAAGCACGGTTGCCGTGCGTTTACCTTGCATACCGCAGGTGGTATGCCGATTAAGTCCGGGAGGTGAAACCATGAAAACTTACGAGATGATTTACGTTCTTGACGCGTCTCTTGCCGACGAGGCAAAGGAAGCGTTTGCAAAGAAGTTCGAGGACATTATTACGTCCAAGGGCGGCAAAGTCGTATCGGTTGACAAATGGGGCGTTAAAAAGCTTGCTTACCCCATCAACTATAAGAACGACGGCGATTACAATGTAATGACTTTCGAAGCCGACGGTACGGCGGTTAAGGAAATAGAAAGAATTTCCGACCTTTCTACCGAGGTTTTAAGAAGAATGATTACAGTTAAAGCATAAGCATAGGAAGAGTTATGAACAAAGTATTTTTAATAGGGAATTTAACGCGCGACCCCGAACTTACGGAAACAAGTAACAATACAAAGATTTGTCGATTTTCAATTGCAGTCAGCCGTAACTATTCAAACGCAGACGGAGAACGGCAGACGGATTTCTTTAACTGTATTGCTTGGCGCGGACTTGCTGAAACGGTTTCAAGATATACGCACAAAGGCGATAAAGTCGCTCTAAGCGGAAGTATAGAGCTTCGCAACTATGAGGACGGCGACGGTGTTAAAAGAACGGTGGTAGACATAGTAGTTCAGGACATAGAGTTCTTAACACAGAAGCAAAGAGATAATACGGACAAGCCGTCAAACACCGGTAGCAGGTCAGCAAGACAGCAGTTGATACCGTTTGACGACGATAGCGATATTCCGTTTTAAATAACATTAGATTAAGCATATATGGGGGTTAATACCCCAAAGGAGAATAAATGGCAAGAAAGAGAATGATAGCCCCGAGTATGTGGGAATCAGAATCTTTCTCCGATTTAAGCGATTTTTCCAAATTAGTGTTTATCAGTCTAATCAGCCACGCCGACGACGAAGGTCGGGGCAAGGCAAAAGCAGCGACCGTAACTAATGTTACTTTCCCAAACGACGAAAATAGGCGAGTTGCCGATGTTAAAAAAGCCCTATCAGAGATAGCACTTAAAATGTCCGTGCAGTTCTATTCCGTTGACGGCAGAGAATATTACGCTATGACGAACTGGCTTGATTATCAAAAGATTGATAAACCTACAAAAAGCAAACTTCCTCCCCCACCGACTGTGGGGGAAAGGGGGAGCTATACCCAAAATGGGAAATTCGACGATAATTCGGGGAGTACTCGGGGAGAAGTAGGCGAAAGCTCTAAGCCTAATATAATAGAAGAAAATATAAGAGAAGATAATAATACCCCCAATAG
>RYWC01000037.1 GCA_003979335.1 Clostridia bacterium | reverse complement strand
GTCGTAAACCTTGGTATCGTTTTCAGTCCTGACTTTCAAGGGTCTGGGGGTCACTGTAAGCGTACCCTTAACCTCGGTTATCTCATAATTTGTGGTGGTAACTTCGCCCGTAGAGATTACATTGATAAAATATGTAACCGCGTTGTTGCCGTCCGAAGTCTCAGCGACGTTTTGTATGGAGGTATAACCGTCCACCGTTATTTGCTGACCCTCAGCCAAATCGGCTTTATTATATATAAGTTCGCTGTCGGAAAGCTCAGTGCCGTCGTATTCCTGCGATTTTGAACCCGTCGTAATTTTTATAGCGCGTTTTGTTACCGTAAGCGTTCCGAAAACAGGCGTCTGCAAGTCATAGTTGGCGAGCACGCTTACGCCGTTTGCGGTCTTTATATCAAAAGTAAGACGGTTATCAACAGGGGCAGACGTATAGTTTTTAACCTTTGTATTTGAAGTTACAAAAATATTCTGACCCGAAGCGAGCGAACCGTTTGTAACGGTATACCCCTCTTCAAAATGTTCTTTGCCGTCATAAGTCCACACATTGGAATTGCTTTTTAAAGTCAGCGCCCTTGCGTAGATGTAAAGGTCCGCTTCCGTCCTATCATAGTGAAGAACATAGTTGGCGTTTGCGGTAAATTCCGCGTTATTGTCCGACGTGCCGATGTCTGTTCTGCCGTTTACAGTGTTCTGAACGGGCGTAAGGGTCTCACCGTTCACAAGCCCTGCCTTTGCGCTGTTAAAATAGTATGACGTAGAGTGCGACGTGCTTGTAAGCGGCGTGCCGTCGTATTCTTTTTCCGCATACAAAACCTTAACGTTAATATCTCTGGGGGTAATGCTTACGCTGCCGCTGAGGTAAGTAACGTTATAATTCGAAGTTGTGTCCGCGCCGTATCTGGTTATTTTTGCGGTAGAAGATTTGACTTCGTATGCGCTTGACCTTACCTGAGGGAACTGCGCCGTTCCGAATTCGTAAACGGGGTTTAAAATTTCAAGCTTTTCGTCGCTTGCAAGGTCACAGAATACGGCATCGTCATAGTTGCCCGAACCGGAATCATAAGCATAGCTTTCGCCGTAAACGGCGGAATAATCGTTAAGCTTAACCGTTATATCGCGCTTTAAAACTTTAAGTGTGCCGTAATTATAGGTGATTTCGTAGTTTGAAGTCACGTCCGAAGCGTAATAGCCGAAACCGTCGTAAATTCTGAATAAAGTTCTGTCCTTTTCAACGGAAGCGTTTACTATTTCGGTTTTGTTTCCGCTTACTTTCGCGCTGTGCATTGAAATAAGTCCGCTATTCGCGCTGAATGCTTCGGGGGTGAAACCGGCGGAAGTCAACGGCGCGCCGTCGTAAATTTTTTCATTGTCCGCCGTGGTAATTTTTACGGGGCGGCGTTTTACAGTAAGCGTACCCCACTCTTCCGCAACGTTGTAGTTTGCGGTAACGTTCTCACCGTTATGTAAAATTTCATAAGTTAGAACATTGCTTACGGGGGTGGGCGTATAATCTTTAACTGTTTTGCCGCCGATAACGTTCAGGGTCTGACCCGGCGCCAACTCGCCTTTTGTAACCGAATAACCTTTTTCTTCGAAGACGCTGTCGGCATATACCCATTCGCCCGTTTCAGAGCTAAAAGTTATATCGCGCTTTAAAATTGTAAGAGTGCCGTAATTGACGGAAATAAAGTAGTTTGCGGTAACGTCCGCGCCGCCTTTGAATACGCTAAACTCGCGCATATTAGGCACGCTATCGGCATTTTTAACCGATACGGGCAAACCTAACGGCGTTATTGTATGACCTGTAACAAGCCCCTCGGAATCGAAGTTTTCCGCGGTGTGTTCTCTACCGTCGTAAGTCTCGGTCAAGCTGTCCGTCTTTACCGTAAGGTTCTTTCTGTTTATGGTCAGCGCGGCGTTTGTTACAGGCAGAATGCTGTAAAGGTGTGTCACATCCTTTGCGCCCTTTGTAATTCTTATACTGTCGCTGTCTATTACGATATCGTAAAGACCTGCGTTCTCGGGCGCGGCAACGGTCATTCCGTTCTGCATAAACGAGGACGAAAACGCTATTACGTCCTTTTCAATACCCAAAGTTTCCTGCGTGACGGAGGAAATGACGGGTTTCTGAGAGACGGGCGCGCCGTCGTATGTATGAATTATATCGTCTAATTTAACGTTAATGGTTCTCTGCGTAAGCAGAATATCTTTTTCGGCCGCTTCGTATGAATAGCAGTCGGAAGAGTCGTTTCCGTCCGCATCCGTAATTGTCAGCTTGCCAGTTTTATACTTGATTGTAAAACTGCCGTCTTTTTCGGGTATTTCATACGCGCCGTTGACGTTTACTATCCTGTCGCCGTACTTCGATACTATGCCGTCAAGCGTACAGTCGGGGTCGTTGCCGTATGTAACCGAATCGGAATTTATTGAAAGCACAGCGTCTTTTTTGGTAATTTCGAATTCTACGGGGTCGCCGTAACCCTTGCCGAACGCTTGATTTGTAACTGTTCTTGCAAGGTATTTACCCACTTTAAGCGGTTTATCTTCCGTCCATTTGTCCGTGCCCTTCAAGGCGTATTCATAGCTGACTGAACTTAAAAATGCGGAAGCTTCCGTGGGCGCGTAGTCGTCGCCGTATGTAATCTGCGCAGGCAAAGACATCGCAACGGTAACCATACCCTTCGTTGCGAGAAGAGCGGTTACGCCTGCGATTAAAACAGCAAGCACGCCTATAATCAAAAACTTGAATCTGACGACGAAAGCTTTGACTTTGGCTACCTTTTCTATTCTGTTTTTATAGCTATCGTAAGATATCATAAAAAACTTTGCCTTGAATTTATTATCCGAAACCTGTATTTTTCAAATTTTATACTGTTGCAGGCACCACCGTATATGAACCGTATGCGTAATCTTCGGCGTTCGCCCATTCGTATAGATAGGTTACGTCCTCTCCTGTGGAATTGATAATTTTGAGCTTACTGAGCTCGACCATTATAAGTCCGCCGCCTGCCGACACCGCGTCGTCGCTGATTACAAGTTTATCGCCCGAAACGAGGGGCGTTGCGGTGGAAACGCCGACAAGACTTGTAAGTATCATATAAATCTGACCCTCGTCCTGAACGGAACAGCTTGAAACAGAAATCAAAGCCGACCTTTTCACAAGTTCAATCTCTGTGTTATCCTCGTCGAACACCACGTTTACATTGTCCGTTATGTCCTTGCCGTAAAGTACAATATTTACCTTTTTGACTGTAATACGTTGCATCAAAGCGCCCGTTATCATAACCGTTTCGCAGTCCACGGACGAAACCTCCGCGTCCTCCAACCCGTCTATATTCAAATCTATTTCTGAGGGCTTTAAACTGTACAGCGTACCGTTATAAGTTCTTTTTACCGTCATATCCACATTAATTGCAGCCGCCGCGTTCGCCCGTTCGATAATGAGCAGACCTGCGTCTACGGTGAGGTCGTAATTGCCTGCGTTCTGCGTCTTTGCAAGCTTTGCCGAATACGAGTATCTGCCTGCGTTTATATAGCTGTTCAAATTGACTATTTCAAAATCTGCGGATGTTATGCCGTCGGGCAACACAGCCTGAGCGAAAGCTTCCTCGTTGGTAATAGTCTGCTCTTGCGAGGTATATGTTTTGACCAAATCACGGTTAAGTTGTACGGAAACGGGCTTTTTCGTTATCGCATACTGACCGCTTACTACGGAAATTACAAAATTCCCCGTGCAGAGAACGCCGTCTGCGTCGTTTACTTCAACGTTTTTCAATATGTAAGTGCCCGATTCCGCATTTACTTTATTTTCAAGTCCGTGTTCGCTTTCAAGGGTAAAACCGTCGGGAAGCGCCGGACTTGTTTCGTATATCTGTTTATCCTGAAGATATTCGCCGAAATTTTTACCGTCGTACTCTTTAAAGAAAGATTTCGAGTATACGGTAACGGACATAGGCGTTACTTCCAAAGTTCCGTTTATATATACTATTTCGTAATTGCCGCGTTTGCCTGCGGAAAATTCCACGCCCGTTATTGTGTTGAAATCTCTGCCTACGTCTTTAACGGAACCCGAATAATAAACCCTTGAAATTTCTTCGCCCACCGCAAGCCCTTCGGCAAGGTAAACGGTTCTGTCCGTCTCGAACGAGTGTTCTTTGCCGTCGTAAGTCCAGCTTCCGCTCTTTGCCGTGACGGTGAGACCGCGTTTTTTAACGGTTAAAAAGTCAGTGCCGAACTCTACGGCGTAGTTTTCGGTTACGTCGTCGCCGTTATCGTCAAAAACCGCAAAACTGTATTCGTCTATTCTTACGCGCACAGAGTCCGCGTCGATAAGTTTAGCCTGCATACCCCGTATCGGCTGTAACGACTGTAGCAACTGCTGTCTGCCCGACCGCGAGCGAACCCTCGGTAATTTCGTAATCTTTGCAGACAATCTCTTCTCCGTCGTAAATCTTACTTGCGCCTACGGGCTTTATCGTTATAGGGCGCTTAACCACCTTAACGACGCCGAGACGGAAATTTATATCGTAATTTGAAGTAACAGGGTTGCCTGACGGGTCGTAAACAAGTATTTTCATATCGTCGGGCAGGGTGTCGCCTGCGTTAAGAAGCTTTGCATCGGCCGCCGCGCCTGCAATTTTGTGTCCTGCAACAAGTTTCCCTTCAAGAATGTCCCAGTCGCTGAACTCGACTTCCCTGCCGTTATACACGACCTCTCTGTCGTTAAGCGAAACGGTAAGTTTTACGGGCGTTACAGAAAGCTTGCCGCATTCGGTTTTTACCGCGTATTCGTCCGAAACGTCAAAGCCTTTGACGTCAAGCACTTTTACGCTAAGTCCGCTTTCGCTCTCGCCGGCGTCGGTCTGCGAACCCGTGAACTCTACCGAAAGTCTGTGACCTTCCAAAAGTTCTCCGCTTGTTAAGGCGTATTCTTTTGCGGTAAGCGGCGTGCCGTCGTAAGTTTTTTCTTCGTCCGTTACGGTCAGCACAATTTCAATGGGGTCGGTTTTAAGAGTACCCGTCAGATAGAGTGCGAGTACGGTCAGAAGCGACGCCGCCACGACGACAATCAATATGCCGAATATTAAAATCGAAGTTCTGAATTTTGACATTTTATTCTCCGAAAGTATGCTATATTATGGGGTCTACGGATTTTTTTAAGAATTTTACACGCGGCGACATAACCTGTCTGCCTTGTGAAAATTACCGTGAATTTAACTGTATTAAAAATTAGTTGTTTTAGCTTTTATTTACCTGCGAATGCAGGCGAAAAGCTGAATTTTAAAAGCCCACAAATCAAACATTCTGTTCAATAAGTCTTATGGTCTCTTTGCATAACGGAAGTCTGTCTTCACCGAACAATTCGTCTAAGTACGCGCATACTCCGTCTGCCATCTGCTTGACGTGGACAGGGTTCTTGCTTTCCAACTTCCGGAACACCTTTCTCGCAAGTATATCGTCCAACGCTTCAAGCTCCGTTCCGCCGCACGCCACCAGCACAGGCACATAACAGCGTATCTGCTTCATTATTCGGTTCCCGAACGTGATATGGAACGTCTTTATCATATACTCGTCCAACTTCTTTATACGCCTCAGGTTCCTGTCGGATATGTCATACTCCCTTTGCGCCGCAGTCATAAGCTTTTCCAGATGCGTTGCAGATATCTTCTTATTCTTTCCCTCAGCTTCAAACGGCGTTGCTTTCTTGTCTAAGTTCAAAACCATTGCTCTGTCGTATACCTTGTCGGATATCGAAAACGTACTGTCGTCGTTGTTTGCCGTACCCACAAACCACATGTTCGTTGGCAGTCTCAGCTTGCCGTTGTGCTGTAACAGTTTAGGGTCGTCTTCCCATCTGTCCGCTACTACGTCAAGATTCCTTCCGTCTGGATTGGGTATTTCCAACAGCGATAAAAACTCCGCAAAGTAATACTCTACCCTCGCTATATTCATTTCGTCCAACACCGTTATGTATATCTCTTCGTTGTTGTTTGCTTCGTACATCTTATACAGCAGCGTTGTTTCGTTGAAGCGTCTCGTAAATTCGTTATAATAACCTACTAAATCCGTTCGCTCTTTCCACATCGGCTGTATCGGCACGACTACCGTCTTATTCTCCAAAAACTCCCCGAACGCATATGCAAGCGACGTCTTTCCCGTTCCCGACATTCCTTGCAGTATTATCAGCTTCGTTACTGCCAAAGCGCCTATGAAACGTCTTATGTCCTCTATGTCGTAGTATAATTTAAGTTTTCCTGCAGAATAGTTCCTGAACTCTTCGCATAGTTCTTTCAGGCTTATTTCTTCGTCGTAATCAGGTCTTGTATACTCTTCGTACTCTTTATCTATTTCCGTAAGCATATAAAACCGCGAACCTGTCTCTTTTTCTTCGCTTCCCTCTTCCATTTCTTTTTTCTGGGGAGATATGCCGACGGGATAAGGCGCGAAAGGGGCGGTAGCAAGGTTGCTTCTTACCGCCGCGATTTCGCCGCTTATCTTGTTCATTTTTCTGTCAATCTCGTCTTTAACGCTTTTGATTTTTTCGTCTTCTTCCGCTTCCTGTTTAAGTTGCGCGTTGTGCTTTATTTCTGCTGTACGGCGCTGTTCAGTTACAACCGCGCGCACCACAAGCACCAAAATAATCGCAAGTATTATCGCAGAATAAACTATAAGCGCTGTTTTGCTTGTCAAAGCGTCCCACACTTTACCCATAAATTCGGTAAACGAAAACGACGCGCATATGTAGTTTGCAATAGCCATTTTTGTCTCCTTTTAAGGGTTAAACCGCCTTTGTAAGCGCCTTTTGTATTTTTGTCAAATCGTCTTCCGCAAAAAGTTTTTCGATTATGCCGAACACCGTTTTATCGCCGCCGTCGCTCTTATACATACGGGTCTGTTTTAACACCGGCGCAATCTTGGAAAGGAAGATTTGAATGTGTTTACGTCAAAAGGAATCTCAACACGGACGCTGTCATGCTT
>RYWC01000036.1 GCA_003979335.1 Clostridia bacterium | reverse complement strand
TTTCTGAACTGAATGACCTTACGAGCGAAGCGGTTGAAAAACTTGAAAACGACTTGAAAAACGTTGACAAGCAAAAGGTTAAAGAAGCTTCGCAGGCGATGGCTCACGTCGTCATACCCGATATGGAAGAGGTAAGAAAATACGTCGACGAAATGGAAACGCTGACGTCGTCCGATTACTGGCCGTATCCCTCTTATTTCGATATTCTGTACAGCGTAAAATAATTTGGTTTTAAAACGCGGACCGTGCGTCCGCGTTTTTTTATTTATTTGCAGAAGCAAGACCGAATAACATTTTTTAACGCGTTTGAGATGTATGTTTTTTTGACAAATTTTTTAAGGTTTGCTATAATAGTAAAAGTATGAAAAAGTACGGCAGGTTATTTTTGGACAACGCTATGAATATGTTTTGTATGAGCGTTCTTACAGGACTTTTCGCAGGCGTTATTGTTACGTTTTATAATATTTTAATGTCTATCGGCGAGGGTACAAGCGAACAGCTTTACGCCCTCTTGTCCGACAATCCCGCATTTATTCCTTTGTTGTTTGCAGGGCTTGCCGCAGGCGCGGTGCTTATAGGAACGCTTGTGCGCTTTGTGCCGATGATCAGGGGAAGCGGTATTCCGCAGATTGAGGGCGCGGCAAGGGGCGTTATACGTTTTAAATGGTACGTTACGATGTGCTCTATGTTTGCGGCGTCGCTTGCCTGCGTGTTTATGGGCTATCCTGCCGGCGCGGAGGGACCTTCGCTTGAAATAGGCGGTTGTTGCGGTTCGGCGACGGGCACCCTTTTAAAGCGCAACCAGATGGTTAAAAGACTGCAAATCGCAAGCGGCGCTTCGGCAGGTCTTGCCGTTGCGTTCAATGCGCCCATTACGGGAATAGTTTTTGCAATGGAAGAGGCGTTCCGCTCGTTCTCGCCGCAGGTGTTTTTATGCGCGGCGATAAGTGTTGTGACAGCCGTTTTAACGAGGAATGCAATCCGCATTCCTGTATTGGGCGCCGAAAGCGTAGGTTTTGCGTTTACGGGGTTTGAATTTAACTTTGCGTTTGACGGCGGCGGCTTTATGTTCTGCCTTTGGGCGGCGCTTGCCGCACTTATAACGGCTTTGTTCGGCGTGGGTTTTTATCACCTTGTCTTCCTTACAAAAAAACTTTTCAGAAAAGTTACGTTCTTTAAAAAGACGGGCAAGTATATAATACCTTTTGTAATCGCAGGTGCTTTCGGGCTGATAACCGTTTATTCGCTTGGCGGCGGACATCTGTTTATAGACCATTTGGCAACGGGCGGCACAGGTGAAATAAAAATAGAAAGCGTCTTCGGCGCGTCGCTTTTAGTAAGCCTTTTGATTATTGTCGCAATACGCTTTATAACCGCCGTGCTTTCAATGGGCTGCGGCGTGCCCTGCGGCGTGTTCATTCCTATGCTTGCGATTGGCGCAGGTATCGGCGCGGTTCTCTCCGTTCTGTTTCAGTCCGGCGGGATGGGAAGCGAATACGGCGACTATCTTGTAATAATCTGCATGGCGGCTTTCTTTACCTGCATAGTCAAAGCGCCCATTACGGGCATTGTCATGGTATTCGAGCTGACAGGTCAGTTTAAAAACTTTTTGCCTGCAATGATTGGCGTTGCGGTCGGATATACCGTCGGAGCGCTGTTCAGAACGGAGGCGATTTATGAAAAAAATCTGTCGTTGTTTATTCAGGAAGAAAAGATTTACGAAAAAATCAAGAAGATTTGTATAAGCTTAACGGTGCAATCGGGCTCGAAAGCCTGCGGAAAACCCGTGCGCGAAACTGTTTGGCCGTCAAACGGGCTTGTGGTGAACCGTATTTCGCCCGACGGAACGCATTCCGTTCCCGACGGCGAATCCGTTCTTAACGCAGGCGATATAATAGAGTTTGAATGCGAAACGGACGACGAAAAGGAGCTGATGGATTATCTTTACGCAGTTGTCGGAAAACAGGGCGCAGAGGAAAATAAAGTAAACCAGTAAAGACGACTATTAATTGACAATAAGTCCTGTTTACAGTTATAATTATAAAAAACTACGGAGTAAAGAAGTGAACAAAGTTGACGAAAGATGCGAACAGAATAAGCACGCCAAATTTTATTACGCTTCCAACCGCATATTTAACGAGCTGAAAATAATAAGGGTGGTGTTGTATTTTCTTGCAATAATACCCGTCGTCCTTACGTTTATACCTCAGGTCACGTCCTTTCACAGTTTAATCTGTTCGCTTGTTTCGTTTGCGCTGTCGATAATAACAGAGTGCGCCACTTCGTTTTTAAACAAATACAAGGACGCAGGTATTCATTCACTTCAACTTTATGAAACGGGTGTTACGGGCTCGGCTTTTTCAAAGATAGAGTACGACAGGGAAATGACAAACGAGCTCAACGAACTTGCAATCAGAAAAGGTCTGCCCAAGATACAGAGCGTCGAGCAAAAACACAAGATAGACGTTCCGTCGGATATTAACGACGATTACAGCTATCTTTACATATGCCGTATGAACGCCGCGACGAATAAATATCTTTTAAGCAGAATTTTCTATATTTATTTCTTCTTTTTAATGGGTATAATCGCGTTGTTCGTCGGGGCGGTGTTCTTCAATCACGAAACAAGCGAATACCTTGCGCTGATTATAGCGTTTTATCCTTTGATAAGTCCTATCATACGCGATTGCAACAGTTGCAAGGAATGTATGCGCTATTGCACCAAAATCTGCGCGGATATAGACAACTATTTTGCCGACGGTGACTGTTCTTTCGAAAGACTTGCAAGAATGTACTATTACGTTCAGCAGATAGAGTGCGAAATGTACAAAACCCGTCCCACGGTGTTTAACGTTTTTCGTAAGATTTTCAGAAAGGGTATAGAAGTTCTTCAAACGGGCGTAACCGACAGGTTCAGGGCGGCAATAGTCGAGCTGAAACAAAAGGCGCTTATAACAAAAGGCGTGATTTCGATGCCGAGGGGCAAATCGCTCATCACCCAGAAAGATTACGATTTGGATTACCTCAAAAAGATAGAAAGGGAGAGGCGAGCAAATCTTAAAACGGCGTCTGCGCACAGTTCCGAGGTTGCAAAACAGACAGCCGCGGCAAAAGCCGAAAAACCCGTTATCAAAACCGTGCCGCGAGATAAAAAGACTGTGACGGTCAAGCCTGCCGAGGTTAAAAAACAGGCGCAGACGGCAAAGACCGTGCAGACTAAAACAGTTCAGGCAAAAACCGTAGCGGTCGTAAGAAGCGACAAGCCCAAAAAGACTGCATCAGCCGCTACTGAAACAAAAAAGAACGTTTCTGTAAAGGGCAAGCAAAAATAAAATAAATATAAAACGCAGTGCGCCTCGCGCACTGCGTTTATACTTGACTAAAAATTCAGTTTGTAATATAATATACAACGGAATTCAAAAAAGAGGTAAAGGTAAATGCTGACAAGTATTTGCGGAATCAACTGGGGCGACGAAGGAAAGGGAAGAATGGTAGACCTTCTTTCCGAAAAATTCGATATAGTATGCCGTTATCAGGGCGGAAACAACGCAGGGCATACGGTTATTAACGAGAAGGGTAAGTTTATTCTTAATCTGCTTCCCAGCGGCATCCTGCGCGAGGATGTGGTAAACATTATGGGTCCCGGAATGGTTATAGACATTAAGCATCTTTGCAATGAAATGCAAAGGCTCAGGGACGGCGGTATTAAAATTACCCCCGCAAATCTTAAAATAAGCGATAAAGCCATAATAACCATGCCCTACAACGTTTTACAGGACGTTATGGAGGAAGACAGGCTCACAAAAGCGACGGGTAAACCTTACGGTTCGACGCGCCGCGGCATTGCGCCCGTTTACGCTGACAAGTATATGAAAAAGGCGTTCCGTATGGGCGAACTTTTAAATCTTGCGCTTTTATATAAGCGTATGCCCGATATAGTTGAATGGAAGAATATGACCATTAAAGCTTACGGTTTCGAACCCGTTACCGTAGAGCAGATGAAAGAATATTTCGAGACTTACGGCAAACCGCTTGCCGAATACGTCACGGACGTGGGGCTTTACCTCAACGCCGCTCACAAAGAGGGCAAGAATATAATGTTCGAAGCACAGCTCGGCGCTTTAAGGGATATAGATTTCGGCATAGTGCCCTATACTTCTTCGTCGTCTACGATTGCGGCGTACGCGCCCATAGGCGCAGGCGTGCCCAACCTCAAACTCGATAACTCGATAGGTATTATGAAAGCTTATTCAAGCTGTGTCGGCGCAGGACCTTTCACCTGCGAATACTTCGGTGAAAAGGCTGAAAAGCTGAGAGAGCTCGGCGGCGAATACGGGGCGGCGACGGGCAGACCCAGAAGGGTAGGGCCTTTCGACGTGGTTGCGTCGCGCTACGGCATACGCTGTCAGGGCGCGGATGAAATTGCTTTGACAAAGCTTGACGTTCTGGACGGTTACGAAGAAATAGAAATCTGTACCCATTATCTTTTGAACGGCGAAAAAATAGACGAGTTTCCTTTCACAGACGTGTTGGACGACTGCAAACCCGTATTTGAAAAAGTCAAGGGTTGGCATTGCGATTTGACCAAGTGCAGAAAGAAAGAGGATTTGCCCGAAGAAGCTCTGAATTACATAAAACTTCTTGAAAAACTTTGCGGCTGTAAAATAAGGTATGTTTCGGTCGGCGCCGAACGCGAAGCCTGCATAAAAATGTATTGATAGTAAGTATTAATAAGCCGCCTGCGGACTCCGCAGGCGGCTTATTAAGTTACTTATTATTTGGTGTAATTTGTATTTTCGGAAGCTTTGTAAACAAGGCTTTTGAATTCCTGTTTGTAAACATCGCCGGAAATGTATTCGCTGAGCGTTTCAAGCCTTGTAAGAACGTTTTCTATCGATGCTTCGCCTTTGTATCCGGACTGCCTTAAAATCAGACCGAACTCGGCTACGCAGCTTATGAAACTTAAATCGTCGGAAGAGGGGGCGCCCAACATAACCATGCAGGTTGCGTTCTTGCTCAATTCCGTTTCGCCGCGCACGTCTTTGTATTTGATTTCTATGTCGGCAAGTTTGGCGTTTTCGATTGCGGCGTCCGAAACCTTAATTTCGTAGAGCGCGCTCACGCACAGGTTGCTTCCGATTTCGCCTGCGTCGGTTTTGTCGTCGTTGAAGTCGTCTTCGGAAAGAATTTTCGTATCGTATCCGATAAGCCTGTATTTTTCAACGTTTTCTGTGAACGTTACGCCTGCTTTCGCGTCCTTTGCAACGGTAGTAAGAGTGCCGTTGAGTTCGTGAATTAAAACTTTTTCGGCTTCCGTCTTGTTGTCAAGATAAGCGTAGTTGCCGTTGCCGCACCTTGCAAGCGTTTCAAGGTTTGTGTCGCGCATATTGCCGAGCCCGACGCCGAGTACGGATAGATAAACGCCCGATTTTGCTTTGGTCTGTATAAATTCTTTAAGGTCCGAAGTGCTTGTCATACCCACGTTGAAGTCGCCGTCGGAGATAAGTATAACCCTGTTGTTTCCGCCCTGTCTGAAATTTTTATTCGCCAAAGCGTAAGCCCTTTGCAACCCGTCTCCGCCGTTTGTCGCGCCGTAAGCGCGCAGATTGTTCACCGCGGATTTTATTCTGTCTTTGTTGTTTTCGGTGCATTCCTTGCTGTCAAGCACCGTCTTTACGCCGCTTGCATATGTGACCATGGAAACAACGTCGTTTTCCCCTAAGCTGTCAATTAACTTAGTTAAACCGTACTTAGCCAAACCTATTCTTTCGGTTCCGTCCATAGAGCCGGAAACGTCCACTAAGAACACATAGTTGTTTACAGTCGAGTCCACTTTGTATTCCGCGGTCTTTACGCCCGCCAGCATAAGCAAGTTTTCTTCGTTCCAAGGGCAGGGGGCGATATAGGAGGAGACTGCCACCGCGTCCTCGGTCGGCGCTTTGAAATCATAGTCGAAATAATTTAGCATTTCTTCTATACGAACGCTGTCGGGCGAAACGGTTAGACCGCGCTCTATTTGTTTTCTTATCAAAGAGTATGTTGCGGTGTTCCTGTCGAGAGAGAAATATGAGGAGGGATTTTCGCTGACGTCCGAGAACCCGTTTTCTATTACTGATTCATAATCGTAATTTCCGTCTCCGTAATCGGGACTGACGCCGTAGTCGGGATGAAAACCGTTTTCGAAGCCGGGACCGCCGGTGCATGCGCAGAATCCGGCGCACAGCGCCCCTGCGGCAAGTATTGCTAATACGGAATTAATCTTTTTCATATCTTCACCTCATATAAGCATTTGCTTTTATTTGTAATTACAACGATTTGAAAATATCATTTGTCCCAAAGTTTTAAAAAATCAGTAAAACATTTTAAGATATTTCAAATAAGAGTCCTTATCCGATGATGTAATTTTAAAATAATACTTTACTCCGTTTATGCTTACAAAAAGTTTGTTTACGGGTTCGCCGCTTTCTTCATCCGTTTCGGAAGTTAAGCTGTAAGTCAACCCGTTATATTTGTCTGTCTTCCCGTCGCGGTATTCTTTAAGCGGTTCAAACGTTGCGCTTGCGTACTCTATGATAAGTTCTGTTTCGTGTCGCGTGCCGTCGACGATGTAAAAATCCGCGTATACATTCGCCTTTTCGCCGTCCGCAAAAACTGAAGTGTAAACCCCGTTTACCTGCGCGTTTTGTGAGTATGCTAGTTTTTTCAATACTTTCAGCGAGGGGTCGGTTGCCGAAAGGGCGTAAGGGTCGCATTTTGTGTAAACTATTTCGCTTGCGGTGTAAACTGGAACGTTCTCGGAGTCGTTTCCGCCCGACGGCGAATTGTCGGGGTTAGAAAAAGCCGGAAAGTCTGCGCGCGAAATAAGCACGGCGGAAACGGCGGCGACCAAAACCGCGCTCGCCGCGACAGACGCTATTTTCGCAAATTTCGGCGCGTTAAAGGAAGAACGCTTTTTTACATATTTTTTCGCGTCTGCCGTCAGATTATCGGGGATATTCATTCCTTCGAAATATCCGTTGAATTCTTCTTCTAACTTTCTGTCTTTCATTTTCTGTATTTTAAACGATTTTACTCTCTGTTTTGTC
>RYWC01000035.1 GCA_003979335.1 Clostridia bacterium | reverse complement strand
GACCTTTTCTCCCCTGCCCGTAAGCCTTGCAAATCCGCCCGTCATAAGATATCCCGTATCGCTGCCCAAGCTGTCGGCAATCTCTTTCAGCTGTCTTTCGCTGCCCGAACCGTAAAGCTTTGACATACCTCTCAGAACGCCGGAAGCGTCCGCAGAAGAGCCGCCCATACCTGCGCCCACGGGTATATTTTTGTATACGGTTATGTCCGCGCCAGAAGTGCCGAAAGTTTTTATATAAGCCTGCGCCGCTTTATATGCGTTGTTCTTTTCGGGCGGCAGGGCTTCAAGCCCCATACCGCACATACGCACGTTTACGGCGCCGTCCTTTCTTTTAACAAGTTTTATAAGGTCGTAAAGGTCAACGGTGCAGACAATACTGTCTATGTTGTGATAACCGTTTTCCGCGCCCGTTACCGCCAAAGCGAGATTAAGTTTTGCATATGCTTTGACCCTTGCGCCCATAAAAATATTATACCACAGGGGAGCTGAACATTTCAATCTATTTTATAAAATATTTAAAGTCCCCGACCGCGGCGCGGACGGGGACTTGTTTTTATTTTTTTACTTTTTTGCCCTGAAAATAAGTATTCTTTCCTTGCCCGTCAAAGGGAAGCTGAGTTCGGGGTTTGAAAGCTGAATACTTTCGGGCGATTCGGAAAGGCGTTTAGCCGTTTCCCAAAGTCCGTCCCCTGCGGCAGGTATGTAAACGCTTACCGCGCTGTCGCACATCTTCTTTTCTCCGCCCTCGGCGGCTCCCGTAAGATATTTGACCTTTTTAACTTCGCCGTCCGCACATGCAATTTTAAGAACTGCTTCGCCCTCGCACTCGCCCTCGGCGCGCTGTCTTAAACTTACGCCGCAGACCGCAACGGTAATTTCTTTACAGTCGGGGCTGAGTCCCGATAAACTTACTGAAAAAGGCAGATTGACTTCGGTTGAATGCACTTCGCCTGCCTGTTCGTATAAAAGAGTCGCAGTCACGCTGCCGTCTATGCCGGAAGCCGTCCTTGCAAACTCTGCCGAAGGCAGGGTCGCCGCAAGAAACGCGCAGGTATAATCAAGCTTGGCTTTTGTTGCGCAAAGTCCGTTTACCCTTTCCGAATATACTTTTATGTCGGTATCAACAGGCGTCTCTTCCTCCGCGTAGGTAAGCTCTACCTCGCAGTCCTTTGAAAAGGCGTCGGTTACGAAAGAAACTTCCTCTTCCTCGAAGAAATGTCCCGTAAAGCAGAGGCTCGCGTTTACGTCGACGTCGCATTTTCCCCGTTCTTCGTTTACTTTGCAGTTGACGTTTACCGCTTTGATTTCAGCGCGGCAGAACGCCCTTTGACTGAATAGCGCCTCCTCGCAGGAGAGTTCGCATTTGAAGGGAATTACCCTGTCTAAACAGACGGGCGCGCCCTCCCTGACCGCAAGCAGAGAAAGATAAAGTTCGCCGCTGACTTCCACAACGCCGGCGCGGACGTTGCAGTCCAGCACTACCGCCTGGGCGGAGGGGACCAAAACGTCGGTTGCAACGCAGTCGAAGTCGTCGTCGACTTCGCTTTCGCCAGAGAAACCGACCGAAGAATATAACTTGCCGCTTTCCGTCTTGCAAATTGCGCCGTCAAGCGAAGTAACATAGCTTCTTTGAGCGCTGTCGTATACCGTAAGATTTGCGCCCACGACAATGGCTACAGCATAAGACGAACCGTCCCTTTTAACCTGCCACCTTTCACATTTCAACGCACAGTCTGCGCGCTGTGCAGGAGCAAGATTGTCGTCGTCTATAAAATGCGTAAATTCCGCGCCTTTCTGTATGCGGCAGAGCTTGCCGTCGGCGTCTGCGTATACGAGCGTTGCAATGATTCTGCCGCCGTAGTTGACCCTGCCCGAGGACACCTCGCAAGAGTTTAACGAAATCTGCGGATACACCGCAACTATTTCCCCTGCGTCCTGCCCGAATTTTATTTCCACCATAGTCTGCGTGGAAAGCTGCGCCACTTTACGCGTGTACGCTCCCGTTTGATTTTGTGCGTTGATTGCCATAATAGCCCCCTGTTCCGATTGTTACAACATATATTATTCGGCAGGGTCGCAAGTTATGACTTTTTAAATCAACTTGCCTTCTTTGAGCTTTTCCTGTATCTTGACGCGTCCGCATAAGATTTCGGAATAGGAGTAAGCCGTTTTGCCCAAAAAGTTTTTGTCAAACGGACTGACGGTAAAAAGCGAGGGATAAATTCCGTTGACCACGGCAGGGAACGTTACGAATTTATTGCGTCCCAAATTGAGTTTGACCGTAACGTCCTTTCCGCTTAGGGCTTTAACTGCTTCTTTTATTGTGTTAATTGTCTGGTTTACTTTAATCATATTAATATTTTTGCCAAAATTTACAAAATTATGCAAAACGGTCCGCACCGCAGCGCAGACCGTTACACTTATTGAATTATCTTAAAGACTAAACTCAGAAATCTTCGTCGTCGTCATCTTCGTCATCATCGTCGTCTTCGAAATCGTCGTCCTCGAAGTCTGAAAGCGAATCAACGTCCTCGCCCTCGTAAAAGTCGTCGTTATCGAACTCTTCGTTCTCTTCCGCAAACTCTTCTTCAATCTCTTCCTGCAAGTCCTCGTCAACGGTCAAATCACCCTCGTCCTCTTCAAGGTAATTTTTCCATTCTTCGTCGTTTTCAATATCGACGTCGCCCTCTTCTTCGTATTCTTCGCGGTCTTTGCAGCTTTCGCACATCTTCTCGCCTGCGCGTATTCTGTTTATGCCGCATACGGGGCACAGCTCTTCCTGTTCAAGCTCGACGTCGATTTCTTCGTATTCTTCCTCGTCCAAATCTGCAAACTGTAACTTGTTGCCCTTTATCTCGGCAATGCAAACGTCGCAGTACTCCTGTTTTTCAGAGTCGATATAATTGAGTTCGCATCTCGGACATTTAACGTATTTTACCATAAATATCTCCGCATCGGTCTGACCCGATTTTCAAACATATATTAAGTGCTAACATTATATTAATATTTATCTTTTTTGTAAACTATTTTTTTATTCAAAATTTAAAAAAATTAACGAAAAATATCGACAATGCTTGCCGTTTTCCCCGATAAAACAATTACCGCAGGGCTTAAAGCCCTGCGGTGCATACATTTTAAATTATTCTTCCTTGCCTTCGTAGTCGTAAACGTCGATGTCTCTGTCGTCCGTCGTATCTACTTTTATGCGTCTCTTCCTCTCTTCGGGACGGGTTTTTCTGCGGCGCAACAGGTACAGCGTAAGCACTACTCCTCCGCCAATCACAACTATCCCGATAAGGCACATACCTATTATAAAGAACACCTTTTCAACGGTTGAAAGCCCGTCGTACCAAGCCGTTTCCTCTTCGGAAGGTTCGGCAACAAGATATGCCGAGCGCAAAGTCACTTCATACGCTTCCTTATCGCTTTCGGACATTTCGCCGAGAACGGAATAGTAGTATTCCCTTCTGTTCGCATAAACGTCTTTGCCGTTAATCTTTTTGGTCGCGGTATAATCTTTCCATACGCTGTCCGCCGTCGGGGTCAGGAAGCTATCGTACTCTTTGAAAGTTGCTTCCGAATAAATTTCGTCCGCGTCCTCTTCGAGGTCTTTGTTTAAGGTTTGCGCAAGATTTTTAAGATATTCGTAATCGCCGTCGTACATCGCGTAACGCAACGCGCTCTGCAAGTTTGCATACTTGTCGGCAGGGTATTTGTCCTTGTCGCCGTATTCTTCCTCTATTATTTCGGAAATTCCCTCGTACTGCTTGTTTAACGCGCGGATGTCGGCATTGTTCATTACGGCTTCGCCGCCGTCCTTATGCAAGTCGAACACCATAATATAATTGTACGAAGTCATATTCGTCGTAGTACTTGCAAAAAGCAGGTAGCCGTCTATAATCTCGGGCTTATACCAGCTTGAACTTGCGTCAAGGTCAAGTATTTTTACTCCCCTGTATTCCGCCAGCTCTTCAGTCTCAAACACATAATAGTCGGAAACGGAACCCGTGTAATTTATTCTGTTAATCGAATGTCCGTTGCCGCCCGATACCGAATAATACAGATAGTCGCCCTCAACGCCGAGGATTGCAGAAGCGTTTTTGCGCACTACGTCGAAATACTTCGAATCGTCGGCAATGCTCTTTTTGGTGTTCAGTTTAACGTAGCCGTTTTCGGTATAAGCTCTGTTTATCGAAATCTTGCTGTCTTCTGTAAAAAGAACGCTGTCAATTTCGCCGTCTTTGAAGAGAAATTTATATCCGCCCGCATTGGAACCGTCCGTCAAAATGGTAGCTTCAACGCCTTCGATATTGTTGGCAATAGGCTTGATTTCGGCAGTGTCTTTAAGCGAGAAAAGATATTCGCTTGAATTGTTGGAAGTTTTTCTCGTATAGAAAAGATGTCCGCCGACGTATTGTTTGATTGCATACGAATAACTTAATTCGTTTATTTCCGCCGTTTCGGGCGCATAGTTGAAAGGCGTTTTGGAAGATTCGTTACCCAGCCAGTCCACCTTACCTATACCGTCAAGAACAAGATTGCCGCAGTTGATATATCTGTCAACCGCGCCCTTGTCTTCGTCGTCGTTCCAGCCCTCAACCGTATCGGCGTTCAGCTTGCCTGCAAACTTATCTTCGGTTGCGCTTGCAGTTACCGTGTAAATCTGATTATAACCGTATGCGGTATTGGAAGTGCCCGTATAGTTATAAACGTTCATCGTATAGTAAACGCGCGGATTTTCTTTGTTTTCCTGGTCGAAAGTAACCGAGCCTACGTTATAGGCAAGCAAGGTGTCTGTTCCTGTTGAAGTATTGTAACTGTGCAGGTTGGTAACGCCCGTGCTTTCTTCGTAAAGCTTTTCTTCGGTAGCGACGTAAAGCAAATAAACGGTGCCGTTCTCTTCCACAAATCTGTACTGATAGCTTGCCGAAGGGAACTGAACGTAATAGTCTTTCATCGCTTCGGTGCCGTCGAGTTTACAGCTTTTAAGCTCAAGGTTGTCGTTGAGCACAACGCCTTCCGAGTTTTTAGCCGTCGAAGGCGTTCCGTAATAAATCCTGTCGCCGTAGATGAAAATTCCGCCGTCGTAATTGGAAGAATAAGCAATATTGCCCACAACTTTGTCCACTGTGGAATAGTTGCGGTTTTTAAGGTCGTTTTTTGCAACGCGGTAAATTGCGCCTTTGACGGGCGTGCCATATTCGTTATCGGCGGTGTTGCTGCCTATGCCGTTGATGTAATAGACGTAATTTCCCTTTTCCACGGCAAAGCCGCCGTTACTTTTGACTTCGCCTGAATAGTCCCCCGCGAGCGGCGAGGAACCGTAATAATTGCTGCATCCTGCTACGGCAACTACGCCGAAAACGAAAATAGAAGCAGCTATCGCGCATATAATTTTAGTAAAACGTTTACTCATATATAAACTCCGGACGGAATAAATGCTTGGTATATTATCAGTCATTGTCAATTATATACCAAAACAACCCTTTAAATCAATAAAAAACACTTCGATTTTTTAAAAAATAGCAAAAAGGAGTATACATATTACGGAAAAATTCTCTCTTTTGAACTTACTTAGCGCGCTCGGCGGCATGAACGCCGCACAGGATAGCGCAAACGACGACGTAAAAGAGCCTGTAAAGGAACAGACAACTCCACCTCCGCAGACGGTAGAGATGCCGAATATGATGGCAAACGTCTTAGCCCGTCACGAAGAAATAGCAAACAGAATAAAAAACAACCGCCGTTAAAAACGGCGGTATGTTTAATATTTTATAAAGCCGGCGCCTGCCTCTGCCGCGCATTTTAAACTTCGTTTATTGCTTGATTGAAGATTTTGCGTGCAACCTTATATGACGGGGCAGACCGTTTATCCAAAGCGGAGTAATTTCCGCCTGTATAAGCGGCAAAATGTAGTGGACAAGCTCGGGGGTAACGTTTGTCCCGTCCTCCGTTATCCACTCTCTGGGAACTTTCTTTTCAACGTTTGCAATAAGGTGAACGTCAGCCTCTTCCGTTATGCACATATAGGGGTCGTCCGAAACTCTTTTCAAGGTTATAACTTCGCCGCTCTTGCCCTCGAACGCCGCTTTTACACCTGCGCCGCCGCAGTTAAACGCCTCTGTTACGTCTATTCTCGCCTGAATGTGCGCCGCGCAACGCTGCAATGAAGAAAGCTCTATCGCCCTCGTCTTTACGCCGTAATTTTCCGCTATCTTGCCTGCAAGGAATCTTGCGGTGCCGGCAAGTTGTTTATGCCCGAACGCGTCGACATAATCGACATGCTCGGCGAGTTCGCAGACGTACCTGCCGTCGGCAACTTTAACGCCCTCGGAAACAGCTATCACGACAGACCTGTTTTCTTTTAAAAGTCTGCCAACGTCTTTTATAAATTTTTCTACGTCAAACACTACTTCGGGTAAATAGATAAGGTCTACCCCCTCGCAGTCCTCCCCCTTTGCAAGCGCGGTAGCAGCCGTAAGCCAGCCTGCGTTTCTGCCCATGACTTCAACCACCGAAACCACTGGATAGTCGTAAACAAGCCCGTCCCTTATAATTTCTTTGGTTGTCGCCGCAATATATTTTGCCGCGCTTCCGTATCCTGGCGTATGGTCGGTTATGGCAAGGTCGTTGTCTATAGTCTTGGGAACACCAATAAACTTTATGGGGCTTTTTATCTTTTCCGCATAGTCGCTCAGCCTCATAATAGTGTCCATACTGTCGTTGCCGCCTATGTAGAAAAATGCGTAAATGTCAAGCTCTTTAAGTATAGCGAATATTTTATCGTAAGTTTTTTCGTTTCCCTTTATGTCGGGCAATTTATAACGGCAACTTCCCAAAAAGGAGGACGGCGTTCTTTTCAGAAGGTCCATATCCAAATCGGTTTTTATTCTCGAAGACAGGTCTACGATATCACCGTCCAATAATCCCTTTATTCCGTGTACCATTCCGTAAACGGTATCTGCTCCCCTGTCCCTTGCCGTTTTATATACGCCCAGAAGCGATGCGTTTATAACGGAAGTGGGTCCGCCGGACTGTCCTACAATAACGTTTTTCATTTCATTTCCCCTTATTTCTGAATTGCGGCAACTTGTCCGCCGCTACTTTTTAATTATAATACAGAACTTTTAAAAAATCAATAGCTGACAAAAAATC
>RYWC01000034.1 GCA_003979335.1 Clostridia bacterium | reverse complement strand
CCTTTATTTATTCCTGCGAAGCTTCTTAAATAAATAATTTTTCCCTTAGTTCCGAGGTAAGGCGTCTTTTCAAATAAATGCCCTGCGCGCTTGTAAGAAATTACCGCGCCTGCAATAAGAACGGGCGCGCACAGCAGCGAAAACACAAGCCCGAAAACAAAATCCAGAAGATACTTGAAAAAGAACCTGTAATTCAATTCTATTATTATAAGCGCAATCAACGCGACCGCGACGCCGAAAACGGCTTGACCCGTCGGGGTTTTTAAAAATTCAGGCATCTTCTTCCTCCGTATTCAATACGGAAAATATTCTTCCGTACACCGCTTCGAGTCCTGCGCGCGTCTGTGCCGAGGTAGGTATGGCGTTATCCCGTCCGCACTTGTAAACGCCTGCAATGTTCTGTACGTTTTTTGCCACCTGCGCCTTGGAAAGCTTGTCCGACTTAGTGGCTATTACCGTAAAAGGCACAAGATGATAATAAAGATAATCAATCATCTGTCTGTCGTCCGCAGTAGGGTCGTGGCGGATATCGGCAAGCGCGAAGACGTGCGCGATATTCTCTTTATCCTCAAAAAAATCATCCAGAAGTTTTGCCCATTTCAGCTTTTCCGCTTTCGATACCCTTGCAAAACCGTAACCGGGGAGGTCGGCAAGAATAAATTCGCCGAAGTCGAAATAGTTTACAAGCCGCGTCCGTCCGGGGTCTTTTGAAACTTTTGCAAGCTTTTTACGGTTTGCAAGCATGTTTATAAAACTCGATTTCCCTACGTTGGATTTTCCGCACACAGCTATTATCGGCTTATCGCTCTTTATAAACTGCTTTTTGTCCGCGGCGCTGGTTATAAACTCGGCGTTGGGTATTTTGGTCGTAATGTTTTCCATTTTCCTTTCCTTTGCATTACGGCGCGGAACAACCGCGCCGTCTCCCTTTCGGATTACGGCAATATCTCAGCCTTTTTAAATGCCTTTTATTGCAGTCCTGAATACGGCGTCTACATCCGTTACGGGAATAAAGTTGAGCTTACTGCGGATGTTTTCGGGAATTTCTTCCAAATCCTTTCTGTTATCCGCAGGTATGATTACGTCCTTTACGCCTATTCTGTACGCCGCAAGCGCCTTTTCTTTAAGTCCGCCGATAGGAAGCACCTTGCCGCGCAAAGTAATTTCACCCGTCATTGCAACAGATTTTTTTACGGGTTTTTTTGTGAAAGCCGAAAGTATCGCCGTCGCCATTGTAATGCCTGCGCTCGGTCCGTCCTTGGGGGTTGCGCCCTCGGGGACGTGAACGTGAATATCCGTGTTTTCGAAAATTTCGTTTTCAAGACCGTAGCTTTGGCTGTTCGAGCGAATATATGTTATAGCCGCCCTTGCGCTCTCTTTCATAACGTCGCCGAGCTTGCCCGTAAGAAGAATGTCACCCTTGCCGTGCATTGCGGAAACTTCTATTGTAAGCGTAGTGCCGCCGACAGCCGTCCAGGCAAGTCCCGTAGCCGCGCCCACCTCGTCGCCGTCCAAAGGCTTATCGCCCTCGTAGCGCTTTGCGCCGAGAAATTCCTCTATATTTTCCGCCGTGACTTTTACAGCGGTATCGTCGCCTTCCGCAACCCTTACCGCAACTTTACGGCACACCGCGTCAATCTTGCGTTCAAGGTTTCTTACGCCTGCTTCAAGCGTGTAACCCGATATTATAGCTTTAAGCGCCTTTGTGTCAAAACTTATCTGACCTTTTTTAAGTCCGTTTGCGTCGCTCTTTTTTGGCACAAGATAGCGTTTTGCAATTTCGCATTTCTCTTCCTGCGTGTAACCGTTCAGTTCTATTACTTCCATTCTATCCAAAAGAGGACGGGGAATTGTTTCCAAACCGTTAGCGGTGGTAATAAAAAGCACTTTGCTCAAATCGTAAGGCACTTCGAGATATCTGTCCCTGAACGTCGCGTTCTGCGCAGGGTCAAGCACTTCCAGAAGCGCGCTTGCGGGGTCGCCGCGCATATCGGAGGAAAGCTTGTCTATCTCGTCTAAAAGAAATACGGGGTTAGAACTGCCCGACTGTTTTATGCCGTTTATAATTCTGCCCGGCATAGCGCCGATATAAGTTTTTCTGTGTCCTCTGATTTCCGATTCGTCTTTTACGCCGCCAAGGCTCATTCTTACGAATTTTCTGCCCAACGCGCGCGCAACCGACGAAGCGATTGATGTCTTACCGACGCCGGGGGGACCGACAAGGCATAAAATGGGCGCGTTAAGCCCGTTAGTGAGCTTTAAAACGGCAAGGTATTCGGTTATCCTTTCCTTTATTTTTTCAAGCCCATAATGGTCGTCGTTCAAAATTTTAACGGCGTCTTTAAGATTTTCGGTATCCTCGGTATTTTCCGACCAAGGCAAGTCTATAAGCCAGTCAAGATAAACCCTTAAAACGTTGTAATCGGGCGAGGAAGTCTGCATTTTATCCATACGGGACAGCTCTTTCAAAGCTTTCTGCTCTACCTCTTCGGGCATTTTCTTTGCTTTGATTTTCTTTTCCAGCTCTTCTTTTTCCTCTTCGTCGTCGCCAAGCTCTGTATGAATGGCTTTAATCTGCTCCCTCAGATAATATTCTTTCTGGTTCTTGTCGATATTTTGGCGCACCATAGAGTTTATCTTTTTTTCAAGACGGGTAATTTCAAGCTCGTCGTTGAGCACCGCGTCAATTTTGCGCAGTCTGTCAACCACCCTTTCGCACTCTAAAATTTCCTGCTTTTTTTCAAGCCTGATGTTCAGATTGTGCGCGGCGATATTTACGAACTCTTCTGGGTCACCGCACCTGTCCAGCGCGGACTGCGCGTCCTTGGAAATGCGCGTATCAGTTACGCCGAGCTCGCGCATAACGCTTTTTGCCGTGCGGAAATAGGCTTCTTCCAAAGCCTCTTCTCCGTGCACGGGTTTTATCTCGTCCACATCCGCGACAAACGCGCCGTCAATCAAATCTATTTTGCGCACCGCCGCGCGGTAAAGCCCCTGAACGGTAATACGGATTGTGTTGCCGGGCAACCTGTTGACCTGTTTAAGCTGCGCAACCGTGCCTACGGTGTACATATCTTCGAATTTTATTTCGGCAAGCTCCGCGTCCTTTTGCGCGCACAGAAACATACGCGAACCGTTTTCAGTCGCGTTTTTTACCGCGGTCAGAGAAACAAGCCTGCCCACGTCAAAGCTTACTGTCACGTTAGGGAACGCCACCCTGCCCCTTAAAGGGACCACGGGCAAGCTTTCAAACCTTTGCCTTGCCATAAAAAATACCTCATTTATACGAAATGCGCAATTCCTTTTTTTATTGAAATTGCGCACGGATTGTTGAATTGTTTTACGCACAGAGTATCGTCCTGCGCAGACGGTTTACTAAGCGGTTTCCGAATAGATTATTTTAGGTTCTGCCATATCGGTAACGCACTCTTTCGTTACGATAACTTCCTTGACGTTCTTTTCGGAAGGAAGCTTATACATAACCGACGTCATAAAACTTTCTATAATAGTGCGCAAACCGCGCGCGCCCGTCTTCAGACGGATTGCCGTATTTGCAATTTCCCTGACCGCGCCGTCCTCTACCGTAAGTTTTACTCCGTCCATTGCGATTAATTTCTGATACTGTTTGATTATCGCGTTCTTTGGCTGGGTAAGAATGTTCACAAGCGCGTCCTCGTTCAAAGGATGCAAGCTCACAACAATTGGTATTCTTCCCACAAACTCCGGGATAAGCCCGAACTTGGTCAAATCCTGAGGCTTTACGTCCGCTAAGTTTTCGTAAACGTTGTCGTCCGTGTTTTTTACGTTTCCACCGAAACCCAAAGAAGTATTGTCTTTGCGCTTCTGGACAATTTTGTCAAGCCCGACGAACGCGCCGCCGCAGATAAACAGAATATTCGTCGTATCTATGCGCAAACACTCCTGCTGGGGGTGCTTTCTTCCGCCCTGAGGGGGAACGTTCGCAACCGTGCTTTCGATAATTTTAAGAAGAGCCTGCTGCACGCCCTCGCCCGACACGTCGCGCGTGATGGAAACGTTTTCGCTCTTTCTTGCGATTTTGTCTATTTCGTCGATATAAATTATTCCCCTCTGCGCTTTCTGAATGTCGTAATCGGCGTTCTGGATGAGCTTTAAAAGAATATTTTCGACGTCTTCGCCGACATAGCCTGCCTCGGTGAGCGTTGTAGCGTCCGAAGAAGCAAAAGGAACGTTGAGTATCTTTGCAAGCGTCCTTGCAAGCAAAGTTTTTCCGCATCCCGTAGGGCCCAAAAGAAGAATATTTGATTTCTCTATTTCCACTTCCGCGTCGTCCGACGACTGCGACATATTGTTTATACGCTTATAGTGGTTGTATACGGCAACTGAAAGAACCTTTTTCGCCTCGTGCTGACCGACAATGTATTTATCAAGTTCTTCCTTTATTTCGGCAGGTGTTTTGAGGGGTACGGTCGCGTCCGCTTCCTCCTCGCTTTCCTTTATCATATCGCCGCATATCAATATGCACTCGTCGCAAATATGCGCGCCGTCGCTGCCGCGAATAAGCCTTTTAACCAAATCTTCGGTTTTTCCGCAAAATGAACAATGCTTTTGCTCTTTCAAAAATAACCTCCTCACAAATTTTACCGCAAATAACAGCAAGGCAAAATTTCGTGATTTTCAGGGCTTTTCGCCCTCAAAAGACATTTTAACGCTTATAGAAAACTTTATCTATAAGCCCATATTCCTGCGCGTCCTGCGCGGAAAGATAGTTATCCCTGTCGGTGTCCTGCTCGATTTGCGCAAGAGGTTTGCCCGAATTTTTCGCGAGTATAGTATTCAGTCTCTGCTTGGTTCTTAATATGTGCTCGGCGGCGATTTTAATATCACTTGCCTGACCCTGCGCGCCGCCCAAAGGCTGATGTATCATTATTTCGCTGTTAGGCAACGCGTATCTTTTGCCCTTTGTTCCGCTCGAAAGAAGGAAAGCGCCCATAGAAGCCGCCATTCCTATACAGATAGTCGAAACGTCGCACTTGACGTAATTCATCGTATCGTAAATCGCAAGCCCTGCGGAAACCGAGCCGCCGGGGCTGTTTATATAAAGCGAAATATCCTTTGCAGGGTCCTTTGCTTCGAGGTAAATGAGTTGCGCCACTACGGTGTTTGCAACCGCGTCGTCAATCTCACCGCTCAAAAATATAATTCTATCCTCTAAAAGTCTGCTGTAAATGTCGTAAGAACGTTCTCCCCTCGAAGTCTGTTCAACGATATAGGGAACCAACGCGCTCCTTTCTTTCATAATAACGCCTCTTTTAAATTAGTCTTCTTTCTTAGCCGCAGGTTTTTTAGCCGCGGATTTTGCCGTTGCAGGTTTCTTTGCAGTGGGTTTTGTTTCGGCAGTTTTGTCGTCTGACTTTGCAGACGCCGTTTTTCCCGAAGCAGCTTTGCTTGCGGTCTTGGCAGCCGGTTTCTTTGCCGCGGACGCCGAACCGCCCTCGGTGTAAAGTTCGTTGTTCTTTTTAAGGAAATCGAACAGTTTCGTTATAATCAAATCGTTTTTGATGTAGTCAATCTGACGGGGGTCGATATTCTTTTTATACTCTTCCGCAGTCTTTTCGACAGATGCCGCCTGTTCAGCGATTTTCGCGTCGACTTCTTCGTCGGTTGCAGTAATTTTCTCGCTCTTTATTATCTTTTCAACCACAAGTTGCTGTAAAACTCTGGGTTCAGCCTGCGCCGTAAACTGAGCGCGGAAATCTTTCATACTCTGTCCGAGGTATTTGAGATAGTCTTCAAGCTTTATGCCCTGATACATAAGACGGTAGGAAAAGTCCTGAACCATTCTGTCGATTTCGCTTTCAATCATAGCCTGCGGAATTTCCGCCTTTGCGTGCTTGGAAATTTCCTCTACAATGCTGTTTTCGGTTTCGTCCCTTGAACGGTTTTCAGCCTGTTTCAAAAGCTTTTCGCGCGTTTTGTTTTTATATTCTTCAACGCTTTCACAGCCTGCGTTCTTCTTTACGTACCCGTCGTTGAGTTCGGGAAGTTTCTTTTCTGTTATCTTATTGAGCTTAATTGCGAAAACGGCGTCCTTGCCCTTTAAGTTTTCAGCCTGATAATCTTCGGGGAATTTTACGGTTATGTCCTTGTTTTCTCCGATTTTCATACCCTCTACCTGCTCTTCGAAGCCGGGGATGAAACTACCGCTGCCCAATACCAAATCATACTCTTCCGCAGTGCCGCCTGCAAACTTAACTCCGTCTACCGTACCCGAGAAGTCGATGTTGACCTTATCGCCTTTTTTGCAGGCGCGGTCCTTTACTTCTATGTCCTCGGCGCTTCTTTCCAAAAGCTTCCCTGCCTCCGCGTCAATGTCCGCATCGGTAACATTATACTCATACTTTTTGATTTTTAAACCTGTATATGCTTCTATTTCAACATCGGGTTTAACGGGGACAAGCGCGGAAAGAGTCACGCCGTTTCCTTCGGTCATATCCTCTACGTTGAGTTCGGGTTCGCCGACAGCCGTAAAATTGCTCTTTTCTTTTTCCAGAATTACGGGATAATGCTGGGAATAGAGGTAATTGAACGCCTCTTCGTAAAACAGTCCCTTGCCGTAATAATTTTCAAGCACGGGCTGGGGCGCCTTGCCCTTTCTGAACCCCGGAACGGCGTACTTGCCGCGCGTCTTTATATACGCTTTGGATATTGCGTCCTTCCACTCCTCCTGAGTAAAGGAAATGGTAAGTTTAACCGTGCTTTTTTCTGCAACTGACTGAGTGTATTTCATTTCTGTCTCCTGAAAATGGTATTTTTAAATTTATGCAAAGTACATTTTAGCACAACCGAACTGTTTTGACAAGCCAAATAAATTTACTTTTGGAAAATTTTGGTCTATAATATTTTTAATCTGAGCCGAACGCTTTATTAAGGGGATAATTATGCCGCAGGACGCGTTTACAATCAAATATATAGCAAAAGAACTTGATTCTCTGCTTACGGGCGGCAAAATTTCCAGGATAACGCAGACGGGCAAAGATTTGCTTACCTTTATTATATACACACGGAAGGGCACGTTTAAACTTGAAATATGTCTTTCCGCCAAAGGTTGCCGCATAAATATCACCGAAAACGACTCCGCCGCACCTTTGGTTGCGCCCAATTTCTGCATGTTCTGTCTCTTATACACATCT
>RYWC01000033.1 GCA_003979335.1 Clostridia bacterium | reverse complement strand
CATTTGTGCGCGGCGGTTTATTGTTATACTTCGCTGATGTTGTAAGGCGTAACCTGATAAACGTAATAGTTAAGCCAGTTTATGTAAAAGAGGTTTGCGGTAGAAGTCCAATTCATTTTTACTTCGTTCAGTTCTTTGTCCGCAAAATAATTTACAGGCGGCTTAATATCAAGTCCTGCCGATTTGTCGCGTTCGTATTCGTTTTTTAAGGTGTATCTGTCATATTCCATATGTCCAGTGACAAAAACCTGTCTGTTATCCATGCTTTTTATGACCGAAGCTCCGGCTTTTTTGGAATAAGCAAGTATTTTAAGCTCTTTGGTATGCAGTATATCCTTTGCGTAAATAATTGTGTGTCTTGAATGCGGCATATGGAACTCGTCCGAAATTCCTCGCATAAGAGGTTCCGTCACGCCGTCCCTGATTCGTTGATGCGCAAAAATACCGAAGCATTTTTCGCGTAAAGGGTGCTTTTTAATGCCGTAAAAATAGTGTAAAGCCGCTTGCGCGCCCCAGCATATGAACAGGGTAGAGGTTACGTTTGTCTTTGTCCAGTCCAGAATTTCTTCCAGCTCTTTCCAGTACGCAACTTCTTCAAACGCCATATTTTCCACGGGCGCGCCTGTTATAATCATACCGTCGAACTTATTTTCTTTTACTTCTTTAAAAGTCTTGTAAAACTTGTCCAAATGGCTCTTGTCAACGTGCGTCGAATTGTATGTTGACGTTTTGATAAGCGTTATATTGACCTGCAACGGGGAGTTGGAAAGCAACCTCATAAACTGCGTTTCGGTAGTTTCCTTTGTAGGCATAAGGTTTAAAATGGCAATTTCAATCGGTCGGATTTCCTGCGAAACAGCCCGTTCTTTGTCCATTACGAATATTTTTTCGTCGGTAAGAATTTTATAAGCCGGTATGTCTTTATCGATTACTATGGGCATGGTTAAACCTTTTCAAGCGCTTGTTTCAAATCTGCAATAATATCGTCTGCGTTCTCTATCCCGACGGAAAGCCTTATGAGGTTGTGCGGAACGCCGGCGGCTTTCAAGTCTTCTTCCGAAAGCTGTCTGTGTGTTGTGGAGGCAGGGTGAAGAACGCAACTTCTGACGTCTGCAACGTGCGTTTCCTGCGTAATTAATTTCAACGCTTCCATAAACACCGCACATTTCTCGCTGCTGCCTTTAATGCCGAAGCTCATCATGCCGCCCTGTCCGTTCGGCATATACTTCATAGCCAACTTATGATATTTATTGTCGGGCAATGAGGGGTGGTTTATCCACTCTATTTTAGGATGCTTTTTAAGATAAGCCGCAACTTTTTTAGCGTTTTCGCTGTGCCTTTCCATTCTGAGAGCAAGCGTATCGCTTCCTATGTATGAAATAAAACCGTTCTGCGGACTCATAATGGCGCCGAAGTCTCTCATCATCTGCGCGCGGCACTTTGTGCCGAAAGCTACGGGCAGGTCTGCGTAAACAAGTCCGTGATAGCTTTCGTCGGGCTCGTTGAACGAGGGATAACGAGGGTTGCTTTTAAAATTAAAATTTCCGAGGTCGACTATCATACCGCCGAGGGCCGCCGCGTGTCCGTCAAGGTATTTGGAAGAGGAGTGTATAACAAGGTGCGCTCCCCATTCCTTGGGTCTGCACAGTATCGGTGTCGCAAGTGTATTGTCAACGGCAAAAAGTACATTGTGTTTTTTTGCTATTTCTGCAATCTTGTCAAAATCAAGCACAACGATTGCGGGGTTTGCGACCGTTTCGGTAAAAATCATCTTAGTTTTGCCGTCAATCAGTTTTTCTATTTCTTCCGCAGGCGCGTCGGGTTCGAAAAATCTGCACTCTATGCCGAGCTTGGGCAACGTGGTGGAAAACAGGTTGTAAGTTCCGCCGTAAATAGCGGAGGAAGAAATTATGTTATCGCCTGCGCCTGCAACCGTGAATATAGCCAGCGAGGTTGCCGACATTCCGGACGCGCAACCAATGCCGCAAAGTCCGCCTTCAAGCGCCGCAACCTTACCCTCAAACGCCGCAACGGTGGGGTTTGCCAGACGGGAATAGAAGTAGCCGTCGCTTTTCAGGTCGAAAAGGTCAGCCATTTCCTGCGTTTTGGGGTAAAAGAAAGTTGTGGACTGCGAAATGGGGGGGATTCTGCCCTCGCCCGATTTGGGCGAATATCCTGCCTGAACGCATAAAGTGTCAAGTTTATAATTTTCAGTATTTTTCATAATTTGCCTCGTTTTATCTGTATTCCTTAATCTGCCTGTCAAGCGACCTTTTCTGGTCTCTTTCGGCGATGGTTCTTTTTTTGTCGTAAGTCTGTTTGCCTTTACACAAGGCTATCTCGCATTTAATAAGCGCGCCTGAAAAGTAAAGGGCAAGGGGAATTATTGTGTAACCCTTTTCGTTTATCTTGCCTGCAAGTTTATAAAGTTCGCTTTTGTGCATCAACAGCTTTCTGTCGCGTTTACTGTCCTGCGACGAAAAAGCGCCTGCTTTGTCGTAAACGGGAATATGCAGGTTTTTAAGGGTCAGTTCGCCGTTTCTTAAAATACAGAAGCTGTCTTTTAAATTGCAGTTTCCGAGCCTCAGCTGTTTGACTTCCGCGCCCTCTAATACAATGCCTGCCTCGTATTTTTCCAATACGAAATATTCGTATAGAGCGTATTTGTTGTAAGCAATCTGTTTCATGCTGTTAGTCGCCTTGTAGGCTGTCCTTTAAAATTATAAATCTAAAAAACTTTTGTGTAAAGTTTTTAAACTAAAAGTTTAAATAAAACTCTCATTCTTCCCAAGTCACAGTCGGCAACTTTCACTTTGACTTTATCGCCGAGCTTAAAACTGTGCCGTCCGCCGCAGAGAAGGAGCTTTTCTTCATAGAACGTATAATTGTCTCTCGGCAAATCTTCAAGAGGTATAAGCCCCTCGATAGTGTTTTCCAACTCGCAGAAAACCCCGAAATTAGTAACGCCGGAAACTACCGCGCAGTATTCTTCGCCCAACCTGTCCGCCATATAATAAAGCTTGTAAAGTTCGTCAACCTTTCTTTCGCATTCGTCGGCTATGCGTTCTCTTGCGGAGCAGTCGATGCCTGCGCTATGTGCAAGTTCTTTTTGTTTTACGTTCTTTTTTCCGCTTAGCGCCGCTTTTACAGAGCGGTGTACAAACAGGTCCGGATACCTGCGTATGGGTGAAGTAAAGTGGCAGTAACACTCGGAAGCAAGTCCGAAGTGTCCTGAGTTTTCTTCGGAGTATCTTGCTTTCTGCATGGAACGTAACATAACTTTGTTTATAACCGAATAATACGGCTTGTCCTCTGCGGATTTTAAAATGCGCTGAAAATCGGCAGGCTCCAAATCTTCTGTTTTACATCGTGCGTTTATTCCCAAATCGCTCAAGAAACCGAAAAATGCGCTTGCCTTTTCGGGCGACGGACTTTCGTGAATACGGTAAAGACAGGGTGCGTTTGCCGTCTGCAAAAACTCTGCAACGGCTTCGTTTGCCGAAATCATAAACTGTTCTATTATGCGCCGGGAAATACTGTTTTCAACGGGCGGAATAATTATATTTCCGTCTTTGTCAACGTAAATATGCGCGTCTTTTACGTCAAGCGTAACATTGCCTGCGGCTTCGCGCCGTTTTTCCATTGCAAGGCACAGCTTTTCCATATCCTTAATTACGTCAACCAATTCGGGATATTTTTTTTCGACCTGTCTGTCGCCATCGCATAGCGCGGTCATCTCGGTGTAGGTTGTGCGTCGGCGGCTTTTAATTACGCTTTTACATATTTTGTAGTCAAGACGTCTTCCGTCAGGCGTAAAAGTCATTAAGCAGGAAAGTGCGTATTTTTCTTCGTTTTCGTTTAAGGAACACGCGCCGTTGGAAAGTTCTTTCGGAAGCATAGGCAGAACTCTGTCGGGGAAATAAACGCTTGTGCCTCGCCCGTAGGCGTCCTCATCCAATGCCGTACCGGATAAAACGTAATGGCTTACGTCTGCGATGTGCACGCCTAAAACAAAATTATCACCCTGTCTTTCAAGTGAAATGCCGTCGTCTATGTCGCGCGTATCCTCGCCGTCTATCGTAAAAATCAGTTTATTCCTGAAATCTTCGCGCCCGTCAGGTTTTATTTTTTCGGCTGAAACTCTCCGCGCTTCATTTAAAGCGTCTTCGGGAAATTCTTCCTCCAATCCATATGAGCGGATGATGGAAAGTTCCTCAGTCTCTAAATCTCCGCCTTCGCCGAGTATCTCGACAATTTTGCCGCCGGGGGCTTTTCCGTTGGGATATGAAGTGATTTCGCAAACCACCTTGTCGCCGTCTTTTGCGCTCATTGAAGAAGAGAGGGGTATAAAAATTTCAGGCTGTTTGGTGTTGTCCGGGTAAACATAACCACAGCTTCTTTCCCTTGCGAACGTGCCTATAACGGTTGAGTTTCCGCGTTCCAATATTTTTATAACGTAAGCTTCGTCCTTAGTGCCGGTAACGTGCGCGGCAAGCACTTTGTCGCCGTGGTATGCGCCCTTTACGGCGTGGCGCGGAACAAAAAAGTCGTGCCCGTAATCTTCTTCGGGAATTATAAAGGCATAGCCTTTTTCGTTTCCCTGAACGATGCCCGTAAAAGTTTTATCTTTTTTATTTTTCAAATTGTCGTATTTTTTTATATTATCGTGTCTGTATCCCATATGTACTAAAAATAAAAAGCGGCTGTTAAAGCCGCCTTAGTGTTATTTTACGCTCTGTTCATTACCTGTACGATGTACGCAACTACCGAAAGCACCCCAATTACCGCAAGCACAATCCAAGACCATTTTTTAAGCTTGCTTTCAATGGAACGTCCCCTGTTTTTACCGTAGAATGTTTCGCTTGAAGCGGTAATACCCTGAATACCGTCGGAGTTGCTCTTTTGGCAAAGCACCAAAACGATTGCAAACGCCGCGGCAAGGAAAATAACTATAAGGCAAATAGCCAATATTGTCCAATAAACAGCCCATTCAGTGTCGTTCATACCGTTGGCTGCCAACATATTCATCAACATATAAAGACCTCTTTATAATTTTACTAAGCAATTATAACACAGCCGTTTGTTTTTTTCAATCAAAAACGCAGTCGTTTTTTTAATTTTTTATTCTGAATTTTCACCTGTTTGGGTTTCAGCCGGCGCCTTGGGCGATTTTTTCTCTCCGAATTTGTTTATTATGAATATTCCGAGACAGACCAGAACCAAGGCAATAAAAGTGAACCAACTTAAAAGCTGTTCGCTTTCACCCAAAATTATTGCGGAAAAAACTGCGCCGAATAGCGGATTTGTGCTTTTGAATACCGCAACTTTGGAAACGGGATTGTACCTGAGCAGAAAGCCCTGCAAAGTAAAAGCGCAGGCAGACAAAAAGGCAAGGTATACAAGCATAAACGCCGCGCCGACGTCAATGTGCGGAATATTTCCGCCGAAAATCAAACCTATGATTATAAGAATAATTCCGCCGAAGAAGAACTGATAACCGCACAGCGCGGTTGTGTCTTCGCGCTTTGAAAATATTTTTACAAGCCCCGAAGCCATAGCGGCTGACAGCCCTGAAAATATTACAAAACCCTCGCCGAGAAGTGAAAACGAAAATGTGAAATCTCCGCCCAAATTAATTAAAATTACGCCGCCGAAGCCTAAAATGCAACCTGCAAGTTTTATAATGTTGAATTTTTCCGTTCTGAAAATAAAGCATGCCGCGATAATAGTAAAAAATACGCCGAGTCCGTTTAAAACAGAAGCTTTGACCCCTGCGGTGTTGGCAAGACCTATATAGAAAAAGGTATATTGCAATATCGTTTGGAAAAGGCTTAAAATTCCGACACGCCAAAGGTTTTTTGCTTTCGGAACCAAAAATCTTTTCTGCGTTATTGAACCGAAAATAATTACAAACACTCCTGCAAGCGTAAACCTTATGCCTGCAAACAACATAAGCGAAGGAACGCTGCTTCTGTCTATGCGGAACAGCTCATAACCAATCTTAACGCATGGGAAAGCGCTGCCCCAAAGGATACAGCAAAAAATTGCGCATATGCACACTATATAAGTTTTTGAAAAAAATTTTTCTTTATCTTTTATAAGCACCTTATTATTATATTAATTTTTTATTTTTTAAGCAAATAAAAAGCACGGCTTAACCGTGCTAATCGTATAATCCCAATAAATAGTCGACGCTTTCGCCGAAAAAAACTGCAAGCGTGATAAGCGCGGAAGCGGTCGGGTCAGCTTTTTCCAGTTCCCATCGCGCAATTGAAGATTGGCTTATTCCCGTTGCTTTTGCAAGCCCCATTTGGCTAAGTCCTTGTTCTTCTCTTAGGTCCTTCAATCTTTTGGCAAAGTTCATAACATTATTATATGTTATACAAGTCAAAAATGACTTGACAACCCGTATATGACTTGATATAATTATAAGAAATAACCCCAAAGAGGTAAACAATGAAAGAATATAAGATATTGCAGGTTTCGCCTGAAGACGAGGGTGAAACGATAATTGCTAACGGTAAATTCGGTTGGAAGTTGGAAGACACGCGCGAAGTATATAATGAGTCACAGGAAGTATTGGGCGTGGAAGAAAAAGTTACGTCTTATGGAAGTTTTATGCGTGGATTTACAGGCAATGACGGAAAAATCGAAAGTCAGGTGCGAACAAGAACGGTGGTGACGCATTATTTGTCTATGCGCTTTTCACGCGATACTTGCTTGAAAAATTACGACAGACTTGCAAAATTGGAAGAACAATTCAACAACCCTCCTTCGGAACCGGAATATTTGCCTTTGAAAGAACAATTGCCTTGTAAATCCTACGTTCACGCAACAAAACCGATTTTCGGTACGTTTTTGAATTTTATCGTAGTTTTGGCGTCGGTAGCTGTTTTGGTATATCTTTTATTGAACGAATCAACGCGTTCGGTGGGTTGGGCGATTGCAATAGACATCGGTTTACCATTAGTCGCGTTAATCTGGACTGCAATTATAGTGAGCCGTTGGAAGCGCTATAATAAAATACACCCTCAAGAGAATGAAATTAACGCTGAAATAGATAAAGAAAACGAGGAAATTGACAAGTTAAACAGAATTATCGATGAGGAAAACAAAGAAATTGAAAATAAAAATAAAAAAATTAAAGAGGATTTTGAAAGTTTAGGTGATAGGATTTTAAAAGAAGCCGGAGAAATATTGACCGAAAATGGAATAGAAGTGTGAAAAAGCTCGGAGGTAAACTGCCTCCGAGCTTTTATAATCATAAGAATATCCTTACCCTGTCTCTTATACACATCT
>RYWC01000032.1 GCA_003979335.1 Clostridia bacterium | reverse complement strand
AGATGTGTATAAGAGACAGTTGCTATACCTGCCGCATTGCAGGCTTCGACAGACGCTTTATCCTGTATAGAGCCGCCCGGCTGAATAATCGCGGTTATACCGGCTTTTACACACTCTTCCACGCAATCGGGGAAAGGGAAAAACGCGTCGGACGCCATTACCGAGCCTTTGGCTTCTTTACCGGCGTGAGCTATTGCCTGCTGTGCCGCCCAAATACGGTTGGTCTGTCCCATACCGATACCCGTCGTTCTGCCGTCTTTACCGATAACTATCGCATTTGATTTAGTGTGCTTGACTACTTTCCATGCAAACAGCATTGCTTCAGTCTCTTCTTTTGTGGGCTTGCGCTCTGTTACGACGCCCAATCCGTATACGGTCTTTTCTTTACCGTTTGAAAGAATTGAAGTTTCAACTTTTGCGTTCATCTTGAAAAGATTTTCGTCTTCTTCCCTTATAAGGCTTTCATCGTACTGCTGAACAAGCAGTCCGCCGTATACCTTTTTCATATCAAATGCGTCTGCGGCGCGTTTTGCCGAAATGTTTTCGATTTGCAGAAGACGTATATTCTTCTTCTGTTTCAAAATTTCCAAAGCCTCGTCTGTATATGACGGAGCCATTACGATTTCAATAAATATTTTATTTATTTCAGTCGCTGTATCCCTATCCACCGTACCGTTCATTGCAAGTATTCCGCCGAATACTGACACGGGGTCGCTTTCATATGCTCGCATATAAGCTTCGTAAATATTTTTGCCTGTACCTACGCCGCAGGGATTTGCATGCTTGCATGCAACAACCGCAGGAACCGCGCCGAATTCTTTTAAAAGTTCAAGCGCGCCGTTGGCGTCGTTTATGTTGTTGTAGGAAAGCTCTTTGCCCCAAAGCTGTTTTGCCGAAGACAGCGAGCCCTCGCGTATAAACTGTTCGTTATAAAAAACCGCCTGTTGCTGGGGATTTTCGCCGTAGCGCATCTCCTGCGCTTTGGAATAGGCGAAAGTTACTTCGTTAGGGAAAGTTATATTTAGCTGTGAAGCAAGATAATTGGAAATAAGGCTGTCGTAAACCGCGGTATGAGCGAAAACCTTGTATTGCAGATACCTTTTGGTTTCAATTGACAATCCGCCGTTTGCAAGCTCTTCAAGCACTTTATTATAGTCCTTAGGGTCAACAATGACCGCAACGTCCTGATAATTCTTCGCCGCCGCCCTAATCATTGTAGGACCGCCTATATCGATATTCTCGACACATTCGGCGAAGTCCGCGCCTTTTGCAAGAGTGGCTTTGAACGGGTAGAGGTTTACGCAGACAATATCAATCGTATTAATATTGAGTTTTTCAAGCTGGGACATATGCTCCGGATTGGAACGCATTGCAAGCAAACCTGCGTGAACGTTAGGGTGTAAAGTTTTTACCCTGCCGTCAAGACACTCGGGAAAACCCGTGATTTCTGAAATACCGATAACTTTAAGACCTGCGTCTTTTAACGCTTTTGCAGTGCCGCCGGTAGAAATTATTTCAAAACCGTTCTCAACAAGCCCTTTGCAGAATTCCACTACGCCGCTTTTATCCGAAACGCTGACAAGCGCCCTTTTCTTCATTTCCATATCATTCCTCCGTAAACTCAATTTATTTTAACTGTCCTTCCGTTCTTTTCCACTTTGCCCTGACAAAGTTTTTTAACGCAATAGGGCAAAAGTCTGTGTTCTTCTTCAAGTATCTTTGCCTGTAAACTTTCAGGCGTTTCGCCGTCGTCTACCTCAACTGCGCGTTGCGCGATTATTGCGCCGCCGTCGGGAATTTCATTTACAAAATGAACGGTACAGCCCGAAATTTTAGCTCCGTACTCAATTACCGCTTTATGTACTTTCAAACCGTAGTACCCGGCTCCGCAAAAAGCAGGAATAAGCGACGGGTGAATATTGATAATTCTGTCGCTGAAAGCTTTGATAAAACTTTCGGGTATAATTTTCAGCCAACCGGCAAGCACGATATAATCTACTTTGCTTTCGTCCAAAAGACGGGAAAGTTCGGCATAAAGAATTTCCAAATCGTCATAATTCTGTTTGGAAAAAACGTAAAAAGGTATATTGTGCTTTTCCGCCCTTTCAATTGCACCTATGCCGCTTTTCGAAGCAATCAGCATAGCAATCTCGCAGAAACTTTCCTTTTCGTTTGCGTCAATTACCGATTGGAAATCAGTACCGCCGCCCGAAGCAAAGACCGCTATTTTTTTCATTTCAAAGCAACTCCGCTTCCCTTTACCGTCTTGCCTAAAACAACGCACTCTTCTCCGGTGCTTTCAAGCTGTGCAATCGTAGCTTCAACGTCAGCTTTCTTAACGCACACGACCATTCCGATACCCATATTGAAAGTGTTGTAAATCTGCTGTTTGGAGAGCTTTGCCCTCTTTTGCATTATTTGAAAAATCTTAGGAACTTCGTAAGACTTGGTGTCGATTCTGCAACCTATTCCCTCAGGGAAAATACGGGGAATATTTTCAATAAATCCGCCGCCCGTTATGTGCGCAATTCCTTTAACATTTACTTTTTTTATAAGCTCTAATATCGATTTAACATATATCTTTGTGGGAGTAAGCAAAACGTCGATAGGCTTTGCGCCGAGTTCCGCGTCAAACTTTTCAAGGTCGGCGATATCTTCGCCCCAAAGTTTTCTGACCAACGAATATCCGTTGGAATGTACGCCGCTTGACTTTAATCCGATAAGTACGTCGCCCGACTTGATTTTACTGCCGTTTATTATCTTCTTTTTATCGACAGCGCCTACGGCAAATCCTGCGATATCGTATTCGCCCTCGGGATAGAATCCGGGCATTTCCGCAGTCTCGCCGCCTATAAGAGACGCGCCTGACTGACGGCACCCCTCGGCAATTCCCGAAACCACCGTTGCAACCTTTTCGGGGCTTAAATTGCCAGTTGCAAAATAGTCAAGAAAGAACAGCGGCTGAGCGCCCTGACAAACAATGTCGTTCACACACATTGCAACCGCGTCGATGCCTATCGTATTATGCCTGCCCGAAATAATCGCATATTTAAGCTTAGTTCCTACGCCGTCCGTACCGGCAACCAAAACGGGTTCTTTCATACCTTTGGGCATTTGGAAAAAACCGCCGAACGAACCCAAATCGCCCAATACCCCGTCGGTATAAGTTGATTTGACATGTTCTTTCATAAGCCTTACCGCTTCGTACCCTCTTTCTACGTCAACGCCGCTGTCTTTATAAGAAATTGCCATTTTTACACTCCGTTTTTGTTTTTTTCTCCGCATTTTGCGGTTATTTATTCAAGTTTAAGTTTGTCCGCCTCATAATCGTGAAGCGGAAAAGGATATTCGCCGTTAAAGCAACCGAGGCAGAACCCCGTATTGGCACCCTTGCACGTTTCCAAAAGCTGTTCTACGGTTAAATACCTTACGCTATCAGCGCCAAGACTTTCGCAAATTTCTTCCTCGCTTCTGTAAGCGCCTATAAGCTGCGAATAAGTCTGAATATCAATTCCGAGATGGCAGGGGTGCTTTATTATCGGTGAACATATTCTAATATGCACCTCTTTTGCCCCTGCATCCCTCAGCATTTTAATAATTTTGCGCATAGTAGTTCCGCGCACTATACTGTCGTCGATAAGAATTACTCTTTTACCTCTGACATTGCCGCGCAACGCGTTCATTTTAACGCTTAAACTGTTCTCACGCTGTCTTTGGTCCGGCTGAATGAACGTCCTGCCAACATACCTGTTTCTAGCTAACGCTTCAACAAACGGTATGCCGCTCTCTTCCGCATACCCCCTTGCAGCAACGTTTGCAGAATCGGGAACGCCGGATACTATATCCGCTTCAACAGGATAGTTCCTTGCAAGAAGTTTACCGGCTTCCTTCCTTGCTTCATAAACGCTGTAACCGTCTAGCACTGAATCGTGACGGGCAAAGTAAACGTATTCAAAAATACACATACTGCTTTTTTCGGGCACGCCGTCCATCATATAGGAACGAATACCCTCGGCGTCCGCCACTACTATTTCACCCGGCTTGACATCCCGTAAATAATTGGCGCCCACAGCGTCCAAAGCGCAAGTCTCGCTTGCGACAATAACGTCGTTGTCCAACATACCTATGCAAAGGGGGCGAATTCCATTTGGGTCCCTTACGGCGATGAGCTTATCCGTAGTCATAATAGTAAGAGCATAGGAACCTTTCAACTTAGGGCAGGCAAGCTTTACACCGTTCAATATATTTCCGTCCGAAAGCTTATTAATAAGAATGGCTATAACTTCGGAATCGATTGTAGTCTGAAAAACGGCGTTTTGGGAGATAAGCTCGTCCCTGAGCTGTTTTGTATTAGTAAGATTTCCGTTGTGCGCCACCGCAATTTTTCCGCACTTGCCCGTAAAAACAACGGGCTGGGCATTGAGCAATTGGCTTGCGCCCGTAGTTGAATAGCGCACATGACCTATTGCAATATCGCCTTCAGGAAGCTTCTCTAAGCTACCGTTTGCAAAAACGTCAGCCACGAGCCCCATACCTTTAAAATAAGTGACTTTATCGGCATAAGCTACCGCTATACCGGCAGATTCCTGCCCCCTGTGTTGAAGAGCATACAACCCGTAATAAACGGTGTGCGCAACATTGCGCGTTTCCTGCGAATAAACGCCGAATACGCCGCATTCTTCGTGAAGTTCATCCATAATTTACTCAAGTTTATTCCTTGCCTGTCCAGCAATAGGTGCAAAGCTTGCAAGGTTCAAGCCCTATCGCTTCAATCAGTCCCTCTAAAGATTGAAATTCAAGCGATTCAAACTGAAATTTATCGCAAATCGCTTTGCGCATTGCCTTGCCCCTTTCGGTATTCGAATCGCTGTATTCAGCCATATGTTTTACACTTTCTTCCCCTTCAAGTTCAGCCATTGTACGTCGGGTTATCAAATCCATATCGCCTGATGAACGGGAAAAATTCAAATATTTACAGCCGTACATAATGGGCGGACAAGCCGAACGCATATGAACGGCTTTTGCGCCGTGTGAATAAAGAAATTCTACGGTTTCTTTAAGCTGAGTTCCGCGTACGATACTGTCGTCAACGAGCAAAAGTCTTTTGCCGTCTATAAATTCGTGGACGGGTATAAGCTTCATTTTCGCCACTTTATTTCTTTCCGTCTGGTTTACGGGCATAAAACTGCGCGACCAAGTCGGCGTATATTTAATGTAGGGACGGGCGAAAGGAACTTTGCAGGCGTTTGAATATCCGATAGCATGGGGCGTACCGGAATCGGGAACTCCGCCGACGTAGTCGATTTCATGAACATCATGCGTTTTCGAATCGTTCTTTGCAAAAATTTCGCCGTTTTTGCAACGCATCATTTCTACGTTTACACCCTCGTATGTCGAGGTAGGATATCCGTAGTACGACCATAAAAACGCGCATATGCGCATTTCCTTTTGAGGGGGCGAAAGTTGCGTAATTCCGTCCGCGGAAATTTCTACTATTTCGGCGGGGCCGAGTTCGCGGTCATCCGAATAGCCCAATTTTTTGTATGCAAAACTTTCAAAGGATACGCAATAGCCGTTATCGCACCTGCCAATCTGCACAGGGAGCCTACCAAGCTTGTCCCTTGCGGCAATAAGCGTGCCCCTGTCGGTTAAAAGAAGAATAGACGCCGTTCCCTCCACTTTATTTTGGACGTAACGAATACCCTCTACATAACTTTCCTGACTGTTGATCAGCGCGGCTATGATTTCGTTTGAATTAACCCGGCTGCCCGTCATCGCGTCAAAATAACCACCCTTTGAGAGAAGTTCGCGCATAAGACTTTCGGAGTTGTTTATAACGCCAATCGTACAGATTGCATATGTACCCAGCCTTGAAACGGTCAGCAACGGTTGAGGGTCGGTATCGCTAATACACCCGATAGCCGCGTTTCCCCTCATTTCGCTCAGCACTTTTTCGAACTTCGTTCTGAAAGGCGCGTTTTCTATATTGTGAATTTCACGCTGTAAGCCTATTTCCGAATCGTAAGCCGCCATACCTCCGCGTTTTGTGCCGAGGTGAGAATGATAATCGGTGCCGATGAAAACGTCGAATACCGCGCTGCTCTTTTTTACGGAACCGAAAAAACCGCCCATAAATTACTCTCCTGTAAGACGTTTGAAAACTTCCTGATATGCGTCCTCTACGCCGCCCAAATCACGACGGAACCTGTCTTTATCGAGGCTGACGTGTTTGGTTGTGTCCCAGCTGCCTGCTTCCCAAAAACGGCAGGTATCGGGTGAAATTTCGTCGGCAAGAACAATCTGACCTTTAAATCTGCCGAATTCAAGTTTGAAATCGATAAGGTCAATGTTGAGCTTTCCGAAAAATGCTTTCATTTCTTCATTAACCGCAAATGCCATTTTCTTTATAGTATCGATTTCTTCCGCGGTCGCAAGATTTAAAGCGAGCGCATGATAATCGTTGATTAAAGGGTCGCCCAAATCATCGTTTTTATAAGAAAATTCTATCGTAGGCGAAGCAAATTTAGTGCCTTCGGGTACTCCGTATCTTTTGGAAAAACTTCCTGCGGCAACATTTCTTATTATAACTTCAAGCGGAACTATCTGCACTTTCTTTACGACGGTATTTCTGTCGTCAATCTCCTCGACAAAGTGAGTGGGAATCCCTTTCTTTTCAAGCATTGCCATCATCATATTGCTCATTTTGTTGTTGATGACGCCCTTACCGCTTATCGTGCCCTTTTTAAGACCGTTAAACGCAGTCGCATCGTCCTTATAAGAAACGATAACGTAGTCCGCATTTTCAGTTGCGTAAACCTTTTTTGCCTTGCCTTCGTAAAGCTGTTCCTTTTTTTCCATAAAGAATTTCTCCTAGATAAAATATTTTGAAGCCCTGACGGAATATTTTACTCCGTTTAAGGGTTTATAACAATATAAATAACCGCAATCGAATTGCGGTTACGTTTAAATTTGCTCTATCTCTGTTTGAAGAGCAACATCGTCGGAATTGATTTTTTCCCTCATTTTAATTTTATAAGCTGTCAGACTGTTAGCGATATCGTGGTACTTTATACCGAGAATCTGCAAAGCCAAAAGCCCTGCGTTTTCAGCGGCGTTTACACCGACGGTAGCTACGGGAATACCCGAAGGCATCTGTACAATCGAAAGCAAGCTGTCAAGTCCGCCCATCATATCCGTTTTTACGGGTAAACCTATAATAGGTAAAGTAGTATTTGCCGCTATTACTCCGCCGAGGTGTGCAGCCTTGCCTGCCGCGCATATAATTACTTCAATTCCGTTTTTATGCGCGTTAAGCGAAAAACTGTGCGCCTCTTCGGGGGTACGGTGCGCGGAAATAACCCTTACTTCCACATCCACCCCGAAATTTTTAAGTACCGCAACGGCAGGCTTAACCCTGTCTCTTATACACATCT
>RYWC01000031.1 GCA_003979335.1 Clostridia bacterium | reverse complement strand
CTTAAAAAGGGTAAATAAAAGGTTATTTATGTTAAATATTCTTCTCACGGCTATTAACGCAATATTTCCGATAATATTATTGATACTTCTCGGTTATTTTTTAAAGCGTTTCAAATTTTTAAACGATAATTTCGTTAAAATAGGGAACAAGTTTGTCTTTAAAATTTGCCTGCCGTGTATGCTTTTCATCAATATTTACGATAAAATGAACAGCTTTGCGGATATTCGCTGGGACGTAGTTTTATATTCTGTTATCGCTATTGTCGTTATATTCGGGCTGGGACTTGTTACAGCAGTTTTAACCACTAAAAAGAAGAACAGACGCGGTGTTATTTTGCAGTGTTCTTTCAGAAGCAATTTTGCAATAATCGGTTTGTCGCTTGTTGCAAACCTGAACGGCGACGAGGGGCTGGCAGGTATAATTTCGGCTTTTTCCATACCTGTTTTTAATATTCTTGCCGTAATTGCTCTTTCTGTTTTTTCGGAAGAGGAAAAATCTCTGTCTGAAAATAAGTCGGTTGACGGTGTTATGGAGGAAGCTGTTCAGTCTTCCCCCGGTGTGCAGGCAACAAGGTCAAAACACAGCATAAAAAGAGTTCTGTTAAACATCGTCAAAAATCCTTTGATAATCGGCGTTGCCGTAGGGCTTGTTTTTGTAGGCATAAGAGAAATAGAAAGGGCTTGCGGCGGTGTAAAAATTGTCGAGGTGAACGGCGCGCAGGTCGAACAGTTAGCTTTCAGTTTTAAAGACCATCTTACTTTTTTATACAGTTGTGCAAGCAACCTTAAAGCGATAGCTTCGCCACTCGCTCTGATAGTGCTCGGCGGACAGTTTACTTTCTCTGCGGTTAAGGGAATGACAAAGGAAATTGTAGTCGGTACTTTATGGCGTATACTTTTCGCGCCTTTAATAGGAATAGGCGTTGCAATTCTTTTAAGCACATATACGGATTTGTTTACTTTCGAAGCGGAAGTTTATCCCACGCTGATTGCGCTTTTCGGAACGCCGGTTGCTGTTTCAAGCGCAATTATGGCAGGTGAAATGAAAAATGACGAACAGCTCGCTACGCAACTAGTTGTGTGGACAAGCTTGGGTTCGATAATAACTCTGTTTGCAACGGTATTCATTTTGATGTCGTTCGGACTGTTGGCGGTGTAACTTATGAAGATTTTAACAATTACGGCTAAGAGCGCGACTTTCGAGCTTGACGGAAATCTGTCCCCGTATTTCAGCGGAAATAATTTTTTGACGGAATTGAACGGTAAACTTGTCCGTCAGGAGAACAGAAACGTTTTTTCTGTTTTCGGGCTTTCACCCGATACAGATTATAAGTTTAAAGCTTGTGGGGAAACGGTTAAATTCAGAACTAACCCCGTAAGCGCAGAAATAAGCGTGGATAAATTCGGCGCAAAGGGCGACGGTATCCATGACGATACGGGCGCATTCACTGCGGCTATGAACTGTCTGCCAATAAACTCTGTTTTGGTTGTGCCCGAGGGTGTTTATCTTTTAAAACCCGTGTTTTTAAAAAGCGGAATAACCGTATATCTTGAAAAAGGCGCAAAAATATTAGCTTCTGCGGCAAGAGGGGATTATTCAGTTCTTCCGGGAGTCATAGACGGAAACGGCTACCGAATTAATGCAGGGACATGGCAGGGCGAAGAGGACGACTGCTTTGCTTCTGTTTTTACGGCATACGGACAGAACAATGTTGCCATTATCGGAGAGGGCGAAATCGACTGTTGCGCTCCTCAGGGCGACTGGTATTTAAACCATAGGGTAAAAAGGGGCGCATGGCGTCCGCGCGGATTGTTTTTCAACCGTTGCGACGGGGTGCTTGTTCAGGGCATTACCGTTAAAAATACGCCTAGTTGGTGTATTCATCCGTATTTTTGTACAAACGTTAAGCTGTACGATATGAATATAGAAAATCCTGCCGATATGCCTACAACGGACGGCGTTGACCCTGATTGTTGCGATACCGTAGAAATTGTCGGGTTGAAAATTTCCGTCGGTGACGACTGCGTTGCAATTAAATCGGGTACGCTTGAAAGCGCAAAACGATACAAGACCCCTTGCAGGAATATCGTTATTAGAAATTGCCTTATGCGCGACGGTCACGGCGGCGTAGTGTTCGGTAGCGAGCTTTCGGGCGGAATTGAGAACGTTTATGTTACCAGATGCCTGTTTGAGGGAACCGACAGAGGTTTCAGAATAAAGACGCGCAGGGGCAGGGGAAGAGTAGGCAGTTGCGGCGATGTGACTTTTTCAGACGTTGTTATGAAGAACGTCAAAGTGCCTTTTGTAATCAATATGTATTATAATATGGGAGACGAAACAGGACATACGGAGTATGTTTGGTCTACGGAAAAACTTCCCGTAGACGAGCGTACACCGCAGATAGGTTCTTTCGTATTTAAAAATATGGTTTGTACCGGTGTTGAATATTCTGCGGCTGCATTTTACGGATTGCCCGAATCGCCTATAAAAAGTATTGCGTTCGACCATGTCAGTTTTACTTTTAACGAACAGGCGGAGGCAGGTTTCCCCGATATGCGCGAACATAACGAGGCTGTAAAAAACCAAGGGCTCGATTTCAGAAACGTACAGAAAGTAATGCTTAAAAACGTTGTAATAAGCCGACAGTCAGGCGAACCGGTATTAACACAAAACGTTAAAAAAATTACTGTAATTTAAAAACGGCGCAATCTGCGCCGCTTTTTTATTGACATTTGAGATTTATGTAGTATAATTTAAAACAAGTGTTGCAAAACGTCAGTTTTAAATAAAAAAGGAGTATTTATGCCACCGAAAGCAAAATTTTCGAAAACAGAAATAACGGATGCCGCTTTAAATATTGTAGCTGACTCTGGGATTGATGCATTGACTGCGCGTTCTTTGGGTGAAGCTTTGGGAAGTTCTCCGCGTCCTATTTTCACTGTTTTCGATAGTATGGAGGAAGTGCAGACTCAAGTTTTAAAAAAAGCGGAACATATTTATTCGTCTTTTGTTGCGGAAGGTCTTAAAGAAGAGCTGCCTTTCAAAGGCGTTGGCATGGCATATATTCGCTTTGCTGGTATGTATCCTAAGCTTTTTCAGCTGTTGTTTATGCGCGACCGTCTCGGTAAGCCTGATAAATCTACGATTTTACAGGGCATAGACGAAAATTACGAACGCATTCTCAAATCGATTGAAGACTGTTACTTATTAGACAGAAAGACAAGCGAAGATCTTTATATGCACCTATGGGTATATTCGCATGGAATTGCCGTATTGATAGCAACGGGCGTCTGTGCGTTTACTCCTCAGCAGATATCCGATATGATTAGCGAAGTTTTTAAAAGTTTGATAAAAAACATAAAATGCGGAGGGAAAGTATGATAAAAGCAGAAAATTTACAAAAATCGTACAACAACGGAAATGTTCAGGTACTTAAAGGCATAGATTTGGAAATTGCCGATGGGGAGTTTGCGGTAATTTTGGGCGCTTCCGGTTCAGGTAAATCTACTCTTTTAAGCTTGCTGTCAGGACTTGAAAGGGCTGATAAAGGAAGCGTTTATCACGGAGAAGTAAATATTTCGCAATTAAACGAAAAAGGGCTGACGGAATTCCGAAGAAAAAACGTCGGCTTCATTTTTCAGCAGTATTATCTTTTGCCAAATTTAAATGTGGAAAACAACGTGAAAATGGGCGCGGCGCTTTCATCTAACAAAAGTTATAAAGAAATCATTTCCGCCGTCGGTCTCGAAGAAAAAATTAAAAACAAACCCTTGCAGTTGTCCGGCGGAGAACAGCAAAGGGTATGTATTGCGCGCGCTCTTGCAAAAGAACCCAATGTTCTTTTTCTTGACGAACCTACAGGCGCGTTGGATGAAAAGACGGGCAGGGAAATACTCGATTATATAATAAGGTTAAAAAATGAAAAGCGCTTTACTATGATAATGGTTACACACAATGCAAATATCGCAGAAATGGCTGACGTTGTAATAAAAATGAATAGCGGTTTAATAACTGAAATTGTCAGAAATAAAACCCCGAAATCGGCTTTAGAAATAGGGTGGTAATTTATGATAATTAGTATTAACGATAGTTTAAAGCTTATTGCGGTTGCCGTTATCTGCTTTTGTGCAGTTTTTGTTTGCACTTTTATGTTAAATTTCTATCTGGATGTTTTGCCTTTGGAAGACGAAGTCAGTCAGGCAAGTCAATCGCTTTTTAACGCTCAGCTTGCAACTGCAAAGTTTGTTGCGGCGATAAGCGGAGGTTTCCTTGGTGTGATTGCGGTGGTAATGACAGCGTTTTACATAAAATTATATGTTGACGGTCACGCCAAACAGCTCGGAATTTTAAAGGCAATGGGTTATTCTGATTTAAAGCTTTGCATGAAATTCTGGATTTTCGGTTTAAGTGTTCTAATCGGCTGTGTTTTTGGTTTTGCGGCAGGTTTTATAGCTATTCCTTACGTTTATGAGGGAATGCGGATAGAGGGGATGCCTGATATTCCTATTAATTTTCACCCCGTGCTTTTCATTTGCCTTGTCGCCGTTCCGCCGATAATTTTTGCGTTCGTTTCTTGTTTTATAGCATATTTTAAATTGCGCCGTCCTGTCGGTGAAATGCTGAAAGGGCTATCTAAAACGAATATTAAAAAACAGTCAAGAAATGAAAAATGCAGTAAGGAACGCAGTTTTCTTGTTGAGATGGGTATAAAGTCGGTAACCACGAAAAAAATGCTTACATTTTTTATAGTATTTGCAAGCTTTTGTTTTTCGGCAATGGTTCAGATGGGGCTATCTATGGATGAATTGACGCCAGGGCTAATGGGGAAACTAATTCTTGTTATAGGGCTTGTTCTTTCTGCGGTAGTTATGGTTATGGCGGTTACGTCTCTTCTGAACGGAAACATAAAAAGCGTTTCTATGATGAAAGCTTTCGGATACTCGCTTAAAGAATGCGTTTTATCGGTATTTACGGGATATGCGCCGTTTGCTTTAATAGGTTTCGGAATAGGTACGGCATATCAGTATGGGCTTTTGATTTTGATGGTTAACGTTATATTTAAAGACGTGGGCGAAATCCCCGAATACACATTCAATGTTCCGGTTATGTTCATAACACTTGCCGTGTTTATAATTTGCGTTGCATTGGTTATGTCAGTATGTACGTTTAAAATCAGGAAAGTTTCAGTTAAAGAAGTAATGCAGGAAAGTTAAAATAAAAAAGACCGTAAACGCGGTCTTTTTTATTTTAATTAGTTTTTATATTGTGAATGCTGAAAGTCAGTTGTCCGTTAAATGTTGAAATTCCGATAATGTTATTTGAATATGAAACCGCCGGCGGAACAAAAATTATGCTTTCTAATTTAAGATTGCCGTAGGAGGACGGAATATCTATTACCGTAAGGTTGGAAACGCCGCAATCTCTCTTTTTTTCTCCTTGATAGCCCATAATTTTTGCGGTTTTATGTGCAAGAGTGTCAGAATAGAGATTGTATGTGTTCAACAGTACGGCATCAATCAACGTAGGGGGCAGTTCCGAAATAAATTTCAGAACAAATAATTTACTGTATTTCAGTTTATCAGCTATTTTTTGATGAATAATTTTTGCGTTTTCTTCAAAAGTTCTATTTTGCTTGTATTTATATTTTATGTTTACTGCCGAAACAAGGTTTGTCATTGCTTCGTTTGATTTCTCTCTTACGCTGACGGGAACGCCTGTATCGCAACGCCGTTTCGTTTTTTGCAGAATAGAAGTCAAAATGTAACTGTTTACCGAACATCCGATTTGTTTTGCACCATCCGTAATTTTTTCTGTTTCTTCGGTAGTTAAAGTTCTGTACTGTATATCAGATGAATATGCATTCCAATATGTGCTGTGCATATTGTAAAAGTCTTCCCAGCCGAAAGAGACATTTTTCCATTTTTTATCGCAATACTTTATAAAGAATTTTGCCGCTCGGCTCAATTTTTCTTCGGTCAATTGCTTCTTTGTAATCAGCGTCATCGGTTTATATTTTATGTCTGCGCCGGATAAGGCTTCCATTATGTCTTTCAGTAAAAAAATTATAGATTTACCGTCGCCTGCCAAATGGTGCGCCATAATAAGAATTTGAATTTTATCTTTTAACGGTATAATAAAAGTTCTTATTAGTTCTCCTTTATCTATGACAAACGTATCTTTTTGATTTTGGTTTAAAATATCAATCCAGTTTTTATTACATATCTCTGTTTTACACTTGGTTTTTGGTAATTTTTCATAGTAAGCAAGCCTGTCTTTTAAGACAATTTTTGACATAGCAGCTTCGTTGGCTTCATACGCTTTGTTTACTGCGGAAATAAGCATTTCTGGGCTTGCGTCTTCTGAAACTTCTGCGCATACGGCAACATATACGTTTGGTTCAAATAAATTTTGGCGTTCTGTTAAAATTTCGTTCATTCTTATAAATACCTTCTAATGCTATTCATCCAGATTTTCATTGTCAATTTTTGAGGTAGCAGTTTTACGTTAAGATGCTGGCATTTGACGTATAATGAACAAACCGACATGTCTTTTCCTTTTTTAGCGTCCTTTATCGCCTTTTTTGCGACTTTCTCGGGTGCAACAATTCCGGGGAATTTAACTTTTTTGCCGTTCAGCTCTTTTGACAACATTTCCGTATCGACCCAACCGGGGCAAACGGCGGTAACTGTTATTCTATAAGTTTTAAACTCTGCGTTCAGCGCGCGTGAATAGCTTCTTTCAAAAGCCTTTGTGGCAGCGTATAAATTTAGGCGCGGGACGGGCTGAAAGGCGGAAGCAGAGCAAACGTTGAGTATTTTAGAGCCTTTTTCAAAATAGGGGAAACAAATGTTAATAAGGGTGCAGGGGGCTTTGCAGTTTAAATCTATTGTCTTGTTTATTTCTGCGGCTGAGAAATCCACGGTATGAGCCATTTTTGCAATTCCAGCGTTATTTATTAACCATAAAACGGAGGGGGTCTTTTCTTTCAAAAAATTTGAAATGGATATCAAATCGTCAGTTTCGGTAAGGTCTTTGCATAGCGGAATAATTTTTTGCCCGAACTCTTTTCTTAATAGTAACAGTCTTTCTCCGTTTCTGCCAATTACCCAAATTTCGTCAAGAGGTTCGTTTGCGAGTTCGCGAACAAACGCCTTGCCTATACCGCCCGAAGCGCCGGTAATAATTGCAATTTTTTTCATAAGTCTCCTTTATCAGCCGTAGTCTCCTTTATCAGCCGTTTTTTAAAAGAACGCGCGCTAAATCTGTTTCGGTTATCAACTCGTACTGTGTTGTAAACAATTTTTTTAAGGCATAAAGGTAGACTACGCCCCAATAATAGTCGGCTAATTTTATAGATAACCCGTCAACAATGCTGTTTTCTTTTTGTCCTTGAACAATTATTTTCTCGGTTATGCGGTATACTTCTGATTGGTAAGTGGTTTCGTTGGAGGCAAATTCGTTTTTTTCCAACATCATTTGTGTATTTAAAGCTATTTTAGCCGCGTAGTCTTCACTGGTTGATAATTTATCAATTATTTTTTTAGAAAGAATCATTACTTTCTTTTTTGCCGGAATGAATATCGATTCCATTTCGCAAACTACAGAAAACAGCATACTTAATCAGCT
>RYWC01000030.1 GCA_003979335.1 Clostridia bacterium | reverse complement strand
AGATGTGTATAAGAGACAGGAACTTATGCAAGCGACAAGGCTGCATTTTCTTTGCATACCAAGCATTACCGCGCAATTCCTGACAAAGCACGGCAATACGCAAATCGCCCCTAATTCAAGCGAATTTGCGTCTGCGCAAGCATTTTTCAGCACGCTTAAACCCGATTTAACGTCGGCTAAGTCGTATTCCAATTTTTTTATCTGTGCGCGCGCCGCTTCTGCATTTATTTTACGCCTGAATTGGGAGTATAAAAGTTTTTCGCTTTGTGAAACGGGCGATGTTTTACCGTTAAATTCCGCAGTTGTATCCATAAAATTTACCTAATTAGCCATAAATTTATATTTTACCGCATTTTTTTCAGTCAGAAACAAATTAAAATGTGAGTATGTTTATGGGAATTTTGTATTTGTTTTTGACCTTTTTAATATGTTTTATTCTGGTTGCAACCGTAAAACTTGCATGGCTGGGAATAACGTCGTTAAAAAAGCCCACAGAGCCTGCCGCAGAAGAAAAACCGACCCCGAAAACGGAGCCGGTATACTATATAGTTGAAAAAAAGAGGGCGCGCAAAGCAAATTATTCCGAACCCAAACAGTTTGAGTTTAAAAAATAATCAATCTTCGTATCTTTTGAGGTTTTCGCCGTCTTCCCAAAGGCGTTCAAGATTATAAAAATCCCGTTCCTCGTCACCGAAAATATGGACAATAACATCGGCGTAATCCAATACAGCCCATCTGCCTTCCCTTATCCCTTCGCGACGGCGAGGCGTCAGCCCATGTTCTTTTTCAAGTAATTCTTCAAGGTTTTCACCAAGAGATTTAACCTGCGTTTTGGACGAACCGCCGGCTACCACAAAATAGTCGCAAAGACTTGTTTTCTGTTCAACCTCTATATAAACTATGCCTTTCGCCTTTTTAGACGAAAGGTATTTGCATATTAATAAAGCTTTTTCTTTACTGTTCATTTATAATTTTCCTTTAAATATTCATATGCCCGTTCAGTGAGAGGGCTAACGGGCTTGCCCACTGATTTAAAATAATTTAGTTGATGTTCAAAAGCGGAGTACAGACACTCGTTCAATCCCTGCTTCAATTTCTGCCTTAACTGCACAACCCCGTCAAAATTACGGTCCTCTTCAAGCAAATCGGCAAGATATATAAGCTTTTCAAGGTTGCTCATATTTTCTCTGCCCGTTGCATGATATTTGATTGCGTTCAAAATGTATTTATCTTTAATGTTAAAAACATGTTCGGCAACGAATGCACCTGAAAACTGATGAATAACGGGCTCGGGAACGCCTTTCGGAAAAGTAAACCCACGAAGTTCCTCTGAATCGGCTGAAAGATATTTAGCGCAATCGTGAAGGGCAGACGCGATTATTGCGTCAATTTCGTAAACGCCTGCCTTACGGCAATGCTCGGCGGCAAGCACTGCGACGCGGACTGTATGCGCCCAACGTTCTTCGGTTAAATATTTTTTTACTTCCCAAAGCTCCGGCAAGGCGTAAATTTTGTTTTTACGCAAATAAGTTCTCACTTTTTCCGGAACCCAGTGCGAAACATCTTCACCCAGCGCCGACAGAACCCTGACCTTTGTAGAGCTTAAAGCTTTACCGACATAACTGAAACTTACTAAATCTTTTTTAAACTTTTTTTGGAACTTTACAATATCGTTTTTCAGCAATTGCCCGTCTTCTCTTGCACAGACGGCAAGGGTTACGCATTTCAAAATTTCTTCCGGCTGTTTCCAATCCGCAAACCCAGCCAACATATCCGCACCCATTATGAAATACAGTTCATCTTCCGGATACAGCTTTTTGAACTGCCTGCAAGTGACATAAGAGTAACTGACTCCGCCGCGTTTGATTTCGCAATCGGAAACCTCCACGCCGTCTATGCCTGAAAATGCTATTCTACACATATTCAGCCTGTCTTTATTGCGCGCGTACATTACGCCTTTTTTATGCGGCGATACACAGGTGGGCACTATTATTATTCTATCCAAACCGAGCTCTTTTTTTGCAGAAAGAACTATGTTGATATGTTCGTTATGGACGGGGTTGAAAGCACCCCCGTAAATTGCTGTTTTCATAGTATAATTCAATAGTTACGCGGCAATAACAGAAATATGAAAAGATTAAATCTTCCGCTTTTTTTGGATACACTGTTCGCATCGATATGCGCATTTTTGTTGTTTTTTACCGCAATAAGATTCTACACCAAAAATGCCATAATAGGGCTTATCTTCGGCATATGTGGGGGGATATTGTTCGGAATGCTCGCTTTTTTGTACATAAGCACCAAACAGAACAAAACGCTTTTACTTTCACGCGACGAAAAAGCGAAAAAACTGCTTGCCTTACACCTATCGCTTTCACGCGACGATTACATTTCAAAGCTTTTCAAAGACTGCTTCGAAAATGCAAAAATATGCGGTAAACGGGTCATATGTGGGGGTGTATCGTATTTTTTTAACTTTAAAATGCAACCCTTAGGCGAAGATGACGTAGCAAAAGTAATTAAGTTCAGGTATGACGGCGAAAAAAAGATTTACTGTGTTAAAGCCTCGCCCGAAGCCGTTATGCTTGCCTCAAACTTTTCAATTGAGACAGTAGGTATAGACCAAGTATACGCCGAACTCAAAAAAAATAATCTTTTACCCGAAAAATACGTTTACGAAGAGGCAAAAAAACAGAACTTTTTCAAAAGAATAAAACTGCGGTTTTCAAGAAAACTCTGCGCCCCCCTCTTCTGGTCGGGCGCGGCGCTTTTAGGATTAAGCTACTTCACTTTCTTCCCAATATATTATATCGTAAGCGGAAGCATAATGCTTATACTTTCGGCTGTCGCGCTGGTTTTTAATTAATTTCAATATGCTCTATATCTTTTCTTGCGGAACGGCGGTACAAAACCGCCTTTCTACCTATTACTATTACGCACTCTGCCGAAAGCCTGTCTGCAAGCTCGCGCCCTATTTCCTTAGGGTCGCCGTCGGCGTTTTCAAGAACGTTGATTTTTATCAGTTCACGCTTTTCAAGGCAATCCGAAAAGCTTGTAAGCATATTTTCGCCTATTCCCTCCTTGCCGACCTGCCCTATAGGGGTAATATTTGCGGCAAGGCTTTTTAATTTGCTGCGTTGTTTGGATGTCAACATATTTTTTCCTTTTTGTTAAATTTAATTACGGTATGAAATCGAACTCTACTTCGCCTATCGACACTGTATCATTCTCTTTGATACCCATTTCTTTGAGTTTGGAAATTACTCCCTTTTCACGCAAAATCTTTTGGAAGTATGACATAGAATCGGGGTCGTTCAAGACAACGTTTCTGCAAAGCATATCCACAAGATCGCCGACAACCACATATATGCCGCCGTCAAGATAAATCTCAAAACCAAGATTTCCGCTTTTGCGGTATGTGAAGCTTTCGTCAATTTCCTCTCTTGAAACAGGGGGCAACTCAGAAAGAGCGTTAAAAATACCGCCGACAAGCTCTTCCGTTCCGTTTCCGCTTATTGCCGCGATATCGTAAATCGCATACTTTTTAGCGAATTTTTTTCTGAAAACAGCCGCGTTTTCTTCTGCGCCGTAAACATCGCATTTATTAAGCGCGATTATCTGCGGAAGCGCGGCAAGTTTTTTACTGTATCCTGAAAGTTCGGCATTTATTTTTTTGAAATCTTCGACAGGGTCTCTTCCCTCGGTACCTGAAACATCTACGACGTGCACAAGCATTCTCGTTCTTTCTATGTGTCTCAAAAAGTCGTGCCCGAGGCCTGCCCCGTCGGACGCACCCTCAATAAGCCCAGGGATGTCCGCCGCAACAAAGGAATTATCGTAATATTTTACAACGCCTAAATTCGGCGATAAAGTCGTGAAATGGTAATTTGCAATTTTCGGCTTTGCCGCTGAAATTTTTGAAAGCAGAGTAGATTTCCCGACATTAGGGAAACCGATAATGCCAACGTCCGCTATTACTTTTAATTCCAAAGCAAGAATATGCGGTTCGGTTTTTTCCCCTTTCTGCGCAAAATTCGGCGCATGCCTGCGTGAAGTAGTAAACCGGACATTGCCTTTTCCGCCTCTGCCGCCTTCGGCAATCAGCTTTTTTTCTCCCTCTTCGAACATGTCGGCAATAACCGTTCCGCTTTCAAAATCTTTTACAACGGTACCTAACGGAACTTTAATTACAACATCGGTCCCGAACCTGCCGAAACATTTATTGGAACCTCCCCTCTCTCCGTCGCCGGCAAAAAACTTGCTTGTATAGCGAAAGGACAGCAAATCGTTCATACTGCCATCGGCAACAATATAAACGTTTCCGCCGTTCCCACCGTCGCCGCCGTCCGGTCCGCAAGCGGGCTTGCCTTTAAACGACTTGAACGAATTCATTCCGTCGCCGCCGTCGCCTGATTTTATTGTTATTTTCACTCTGTCGGTAAATAAATTCCTGTCAGCCATTTTTAATCTTGTTAATCAATTGTGTATTGTTTTCAGTATTTTCAAAAAGTTTTACTACTTCTTTATGCGGAAGCCCTTCCGCAATTTTTGCGCGCAATCCGCGTGAAAGAGAAAGCTCTTCCCCGTTCAAATAAACTTCTTCCCTGCCCGTATACGATTTTAAAATATCGATAGAGGGGAATACGCGCGCCGCCGCAAGCGACGAAGAAAGGTAGATAGCCGTATTTGCAATATTTGCTAGCGCGCACGCCTCTTCAGGCAGAGCGGTTATGACTGTAAGCGACGCCCCCTCTTTCGTATCGCATGCTTTATACAAATATTTCTTCAACTTGTCAAACGGCAAATTTTCATATAGTCCGTCCGCAATAACTATCGCGTTTTCACCAAGCTCCAAAAGCCTTTCCGCATATCCGAACGCAAGCGACGCGCACAACTCATGCCTGTCTTCGTACATATCAAAAGTTGTGTGAAAAATTTCCGCAAAAGGAAACTGCCTTTTAAATTCAGTAACTTCTTCCGGACGGGCGCCAAGCATCACGCAAATTAACTTTAAATCGCGATATTTGGCACATATCCCGAGGGCAATTGATTTTATAAGCGTTGTCTTACCGCTGTTTGCCGAAGCAAAAACAAGCGCGCGTTGCCCGAAAGCAAGGGGTGTAAAAAGGTCTGCCATTCTGCAGGCTATATCACCTTTTACGCCTGTAACAATTCTTTCAGACGGATATATTCTTGTAAAGGAACTATAATTTTTTCTGTCGCTTAAGCTTGTGACCGACTTCCCGTTTACAGACTTTACACATGTAAGTCCTGCAAAGTCTGCCGAGTTGGACTTTCTGCCCGTACCGATAATTTTATCGCCTGTGCGCAACCCGTATTTTTTTACAAACAAATCCGAAACATATACCGTTTCTTCGCCGAACAGGAAGCAGTTCGCGCCGTCCGCCCCAAGAAAACCCGTATACTCTTTTTCCGACTGTTCCGAATAAGCGGCGGCAACATCCGCAACGCCCGTTTTACGATTTTGTCCGCCGCTGTATTTTTCTGCAAGAAAGTGTTCCCTGCACTTTAAAATATCGCGGACAAGCTGTTCATCATATTTATCCGATTTGGGCGGCGCGCCCCTGTTAGACAAAGGCGCAGGTTCAATTTCCGCCTTAGCAAGACTTAAAACCGCCTCAATAATCTGTCCTTTCTGACCGCTTGTAACGTGGGATTTGACTTCTCTCGCAACCTGTCTGACTTCGTGAATTGTAAGTTTTTCAAGCCGTTCGGTCAAGTCCCTTACCAAATCTTCGCCGTACATTACGCTCTCCTGAGTACGATTATTTTAGTTTCTTCCGTTAAATCGCTTCTTGAAAGCTCCAAAGAACTTTCCTCTTTTTCTTCAATGCAGTCGCCGTCGAAAAGATTCAAAAAACCGTCAAGCTTATCGATATCGATTTTTGAATCTTTGGTACGGAAATGCATCGGAATGACAATTTCGGGCATTATTCTGTCAACATATTCCTTTGCCATTTCGGCGTCGATTGTATAATTTCCGCCGACGGGAATTAAAAGAACGTTGACAGGCAAAATTGTTTCTATCAAATCAAGCGAGCATGCCTCGCCCAAATCGCCGAGATGACAGATGTCAATCCCATCCATTCGGAATTTGAAAATTACGTTTTCACCGCGTTTTTTGCCCCTGTTGCCGTCGTGAAAGCTTTTTACGGAGTTTATTTCGACACCGGGAAGGTCAAAACTGCTTTCTTTATCGATAATTACAGGATTTCCGCCAACGTTTGCAATAAAATCATGGTCGTCATGATGGTGGGAAACCGTTACTGCGTCAGCCGTAACTTTTGGCATGGCATAACCCACCGTTTCCTCAGAATACGGGTCGCAAACGACGCAAGTACCCGTACTTTCTGTTAATTTAAAACAGGAATGACCGAGATATTCTATTATCATTACTACTCCTTAGCTTTTGCAGTTAAATCCAATTTTATATTTTCGCCAGCACAGGTATAAACCAATTTAACCTGTACGGATTTTTCGTCATTTATCACCTGTATTTTATCGGTATAAACAGGAAAATCGCCCGAACCCTCGCCCGTAACTATCGTACAGAAAGTTTCAGCGCCCATTGTAAAACGCATAATCAGATGAACTGAACCCCTTCTTTCCTGCATAACTGAACCGTTTGTATAGGTAAACAGACATTTATCCCCGTCTATCTCATAAAATACGGCAAAACCGTCAGGTCCGAAATTAAGGTCGCCGGCGGAAGTAAATCTTCCGTCCTTTTTACCGTTATCCAATACCACATTGCATTTCATACTCAAGCCCCCGACCGGCAACGCCTTTTTTGTGCCGCGTCAAACCTTAGTTTAATTGCGTTACCGAAATTTCGGAACTGCTTTGTACTTTTTTACAGCTGTCAAAAAGAACGCGCCCCTCTGCAAGCACTTTGACAAGTTCTTCCTTGTCTCCGCGTTTTACAGCCGTATTTATTTCATTCAAAGAATTTATCAACGCCGAAATTTTACCTGTAAGATTTTCGGCGTTTGCCAAATAAAGCGAAGCCCAGACATTCTCGTCAACGCCTGCAATTCTTGTCATATCCTGAAAGCTTCCGCCTGTGAAGCCGAGACAACAGTCTATTTCTTTATCCTTGACGTATGCGTTGGAAACAACGTGCGCAAGCTGAGACGTATACGCTATTTTCCTGTCGTGCACCTCGGCGGAGCATTCCACGGCATACTTAAACCCTATTTCGGCGGAAAGCTTTTTAATAATCTTAACGGCGTTAGGATTTGTTTCTTTATTATGAGTTATAACCATACTCGCGCCGTCGAAAAGATTAGCGCAAGCATTCTCAATCCCCGACACTTCTTTTCCTGCCATAGGATGACATCCGACATAATCGAAATTGCGGTATTTTGAGCATATTGCCGCCTCTATCGGCTTTTTTACGCCGCATATATCCGCAACGACCGCACCGTTTTTGAAACTGTTGGCGTTTATAAAATTTATCGTAGGCTGAAAAGGTAAAGCCACAAAGACAATGTCATATGATAAAAAATTTTCCGCTATACCGTCAATAATGCCGTTACTTAAAGCATATTCGTGGGGCAACGACGAACGGTTCCAGCCGTCAACGGCATATCCGGCGCGTTTTAAAGCCTGTCTCTTATACACATCT
>RYWC01000029.1 GCA_003979335.1 Clostridia bacterium | reverse complement strand
GCATTACAAATGGCTTGCAATTAAATGTCGTTTGGAATATAATTTTTATATAGTCCGATGTAACGGCGGCTTGGTGTCTTTGCGTAAAATGTAAGGACATCGGGTTTTATATGTTTTTTAAAAAATTACGTCAGGACTTGAACGCGGCAAAGGCAAACGACCCTGCCGCGCGCAATAAATTTGAAATATTTTTAACCTATCCGGGGGTGCACGCTTTAAGCTGGCACAGGTTTGCAAACGCCCTTTACAGGGTGCGCCTTAAACTGCCTGCGCGGATAGTTTCGCAGACCGCGCGCTTTTTTACGGGCATTGAAATTCACCCTGCCGCAAAAATCGAGGCGGGCGTATTCATTGACCACGGCGCAGGCGTCGTTATAGGCGAAACCGCTTTTGTGGGGTCGGGCACCGTTTTGTACCACGGTGCTACGCTCGGCGGAACGGGGAAACAGAAAGGCAAGCGACATCCGACAGTAGGCAGAAACTGCGTAATTTCTGCCGGCGCAAAGGTTTTGGGCAACGTTACGATAGGCGACGGCGCAAAAATAGGCGCAGGGGCGGTAGTTTTAACGGACGTTCCGCCTAACGCAACCGCGGTAGGTGTGCCTGCGAGAATAATTATAAAGGACAGGAAGTGACTGTATGAGGCTTTACAATACGCTTACCCGAAGAAAAGAAGAGTTTGAACCGCTTGAAAAGGGCAAAGTAAGAATGTACGCCTGCGGCATAACCGTCAGCGGCGAAGCGCATATCGGTCACGGTTATCAGGCGCTTATATACGACGTTATGCGCAAATATCTCGAAAAGAGCGGTTACAGCGTAACCTATGCGCGCAACTATACCGACGTTGACGATAAAATTATTGCCAAGTCAAAGGAAACGGGAATACCTGCCGACAAATACGCGGCTTTGATGATTGAAAAGACGGACGCGGTTATGGCGGAAATGGACGTGGACGAGCCCACGCTTTGGCTTAAAGCTACCGAAAATATAGGCAACATAATCGATTTTATTCAAAAACTTATAGACGGCGGACACGCATACGCGTCAAAAAGCGGCAACGTATATTTCGCAGTCGAAAGCTTTAAAAAATACGGCTGTCTTTCCAACCGTTCGGTTGAAGATATGCTCGACGGCGTGCGCGTAGAGAATGACGAAGAAAAGAAAAACCCTGCCGACTTTGCGCTGTGGAAGGCGGCGAAAGAGGGGGAAATCTGTTGGGATTCGCCCTGGGGCAAGGGCAGGCCGGGCTGGCATATAGAATGTTCGGCTATGAACTATAAAGCATTCGGCGAACAGATTGACATTCACGGCGGCGGACGCGACCTTATATTTCCTCACCACGAAAACGAAATTGCGCAGACGGAAAGCCTTACGGGCAAACAGTTTGCAAAATATTGGACGCACAACGGGCTTATCAAAGTCAACGGGCAGAAAATGTCCAAGTCGCTCGGCAACAGCCTTCTTTTGGAGGATTTGCTTAAAAAGTACACCAACGAAGCAATCAAGTTTGCGCTTTTGGGCAATAACTACCGCAACGATATAAATATCACGGACGACCTTTTCCCCGAAGCCGAAAGGCACTTGACCGAGTTCTATACGGTTATTAAAAACGTAGAGGAAAAGTTCGGTAAAGGCGGAAAGGGGAACAAGGCAATCGACGAAAAGTTCAACGCCGATATGGACGAGGACTTCAATACCGCGCTTGCTCTTTCCGAGCTGTACGGACTGTTTAAAAATATTTCCGCAAAGCTTGCAAAAGGGGACGCTTCGGCGGCGGACGACGTTGCGCAGATAAGAAAAACTTATTCTCTTCTGGGCATTTTCAAAAAGGACGCGGCGGCATACCTTGCCGAAGCGGCGGCTAAAAACCCCGTGGAAATTCCCGATGAAGTGAGCGCGCTTGCGGAAAAACGCTGGCAGGCTAAAATTGCGCGCAATTGGGGCGAGGCGGATGCGCTGCGCGCTGAAATAGACAAACTCGGCTATTCCGTAAAAGACAGTAAGGACGGATATGCCGTAATTAAAAAGTAATTTAACTTAAAGGCAAAATAAATGAAAAAACTGACTTCGGAAACTTTAAGACAGCTTTATTTGAAATTTTTTGAAAGCAAGGGGCATAAAATAATACCCTCGGCTTCGCTCATTCCTGAAAACGACCCTACGGTTCTTTTCACAACAGCAGGTATGCACCCGTTGGTGCCCTATCTTCTTGGTGAAAAGCACCCGGCAGGAAAAAGGCTTTGCGACGTGCAGAAATGCGTGCGCACGGGCGATATCGACGAGGTGGGCGATAGCTCGCACTGCACCTTTTTCGAAATGATGGGCAACTGGTCTTTGGGCGATTATTTTAAGGAAGAAATGATACCTTGGTCGTTCGAGTTTCTGACTTCGCCCGAATATCTCGGCATACCCGTCGCCGATATTGCCGTAACATGCTTTGCAGGCGACGGCGACTGCCCTAAGGATGAAGAGAGCGCAAAAATCTGGGAAAAGTGCGGTATACTTCCCCAAAACATATACTTTCTGCCCAAAAGCGGAAACTGGTGGGGGCCTGCCGGCACCACGGGGCCCTGCGGACCCGACACTGAGATGCACATTATAAGAAATCATGCCGAAGCGGATAAGCTCGGCGCTTACGACTTTGACAATGCGCCGTCGGGAACTTTCCTTGAAATCTGGAACGACGTGTTTATGCAGTACAACAAGACTGCGGACGGCGCTTACGAGCCTTTGAAACAGCGCAACGTTGATACGGGCATGGGGCTTGAACGCACGCTGTGCATACTTAACGGCAAGGCGAGCGTGTATGAAACGGATATATTCGAAAACGCTATTTCCGAGATAGAGAAACTCACTTCACGCAAGTACGGTGAAAGCGAAGACGTGACGCGCGCGTTCAGGGTTGTTTTGGACCATGTCAGAACTGCAACGTTTATGATAGGCGACACAAAGGGAATCGCGCCCTCCAATACCGACCAAGGATATATTTTAAGGCGCATTATCCGCCGCGCGGTCAGGTTCGGCAGAAATATAGGTCTGCCTCAGGGTTCACTTAAAAACGTTGCAAAGACTATAATAGATAAGTACGCCGAAGTCTATCCCGAACTTGTAACCAACAGCGGACGCATCTATGAAGAACTCGAAAAGGAAGAAACCAAATTCTCCAAGACCTTACAGCAGGGTATTAAAGAGTTCGAAAAGGTTTGCGTTTCATTGCCGGACGGAGGAGTAATAGACGGCGTAACGGCTTTCCACCTTTACGATACTTACGGCTTCCCCGTGGAAATTACGGGCGAAATGGCAAGGGAAAAGGGACTGACCGTCGATGTAAAAGGTTATGAGGCGGCTTATGCCGAGCATCAGGCTAAATCGCGCGCAGGCAGCGAACAGAAATTCGCCTGCGGACTTGCCGACCACAAGGAAGAAACGACCAACCTGCACACGGCGACGCATCTTTTGCACGCGGCGCTTAAAAAGGTTTGTTCGCCCGACATAGAGCAGAAGGGAAGCAACATAACGGAGGAGAGACTGCGCTTCGACTTCAATTTCGCAAGAAAGCTCACCCCCGAAGAAGTGGAGCAAGTGGAAAAACTTATAAACGAACAGATTGCCGCAGATGTGCCCGTCGTTATGAAAGAAATGACTTTGGACGAGGCTAAAACGCAGGGCTTTACGGGTCTTTTCGAAAGCAAGTACGGTGAGAAAGTAAAAACTTATTCAATAGGCGAATTTTCAAAGGAGATATGCGGAGGACCGCACGCAGAACGCACAGGTCTTCTCGGCACGTTCAAAATAGCAAAGCAGGAGAACGTTTCGGCGGGCGTAAAGAGAATTAAAGCCGTACTGGTAAAATAAATCAAGGTTGAAAATAATTTGAAAGAAGAAGAGAAAAAAACCGAAAATCCCGAAACCTCCGCACAGGAAGGAACGCTGACGGAAGAAGCCTGCGTAAAAGAGGAAAATTGCGCGGTTGAAAGCCGTTCGGATAGTCAAAGCGTAACAGCAGAAAACGAAGCACCGTCGGAAGAGGAAAAGACCGAAAATTGCGCGGATTTGAACGGGGACGGGGTTATAGACGAGGCGGAAGCCGAAATCAGCGACGCTTTGAAAACTTTGGAAAGCACTCCCGTCGAAAAGCCAAAAAAGAAAAAGTACGCGTGGGTAGGGTACGTTCTTTTGGTTGCCGTTATCTGCCTCAGCGTCTGGATGATGATGGAGATAGTTATGCACGACACGGACGAATTTACTTCGTTCGGCGACGTGCTGGCGGCAAGCGATTGGCGTTTCGCGCTCATTACCCTTGCGGTTCTTCTTGTTACACTCGGCTGTATAGGCGCCGAATACATCGTAATAATTAAGGCGACGACAGGCAAAGTGCGTCTTCGCATGGGTATGAAAGTCGCTTTTTTGGGCAAGTTCTATGACAGCGTGACTCCCTTTTCGACGGGCGGTCAACCTATGCAGATATATTATCTCAACAAAAAGGGGCTTTCGGGCGGCACGTCAAGCGCGGTCGTCCTTACAAAATATTTCGTATGGATGCTGTGCTGGCTGTTGGTCAGTCTGCTTTTAATGGCTTGCAATACGGCTGTTCTGGACGGGCTTGACAATACCACAAGAATACTTCTTCTTACATTGGGTTGGGTCGGGCTAGGCATTAATATGCTTTTGCCGCTGATGATTTTTCTTTTTGCGGTCGTGCCTAAATTTGCGAATAAGCTTGCGTCTTTAATAGTCGGCGCAGGGTGCAAAATAAAGATAGTAAAGGATAAGGAAAAGACGCTTGCGAAAGCAAACAAAATAGTAAGCGATTTCCGTTCAACGTTTAAAATTATTTCAAGACGCCCCCTGCTTTTTATTGTGCTTGTGGTACTCAGCATAACGGAAATCTTTTTAAACTACACGTTGCCGTATTTTATGATGCGCACTTTCTCGGGTATTACTTCTACGGATATTTCCACGCTTATTGCGGTAACGGCGCTAAATACTTACGTTACTTTCGGCGTTGCGCTGATACCCACGCCGGGCAATACCGGCGCCACGGAGGGCATAAGCGCGCTTGCGTTTTCAATGTTTGTTACGGGAACTGTGCAGTTCTGGTCTATGTTCACCTGGCGTTTCTCCGTTTATTATATCTATATAGTGATAGGGCTGTGCCTTACGGTTTACGAATTTATAAGAAAAATTTACCGCGCCAACAAAGCCAAAAAAAATGCTAATAATTTAACCCCGAAGGATTGACCTTCGGGGTTTTCCCTTTTATTTGTTTTTGCGTTCTTTTTTATCGGCGGCTTTAAGCGCTTTCGTTACTTCGGATTTTACTTTGGAATAATCTATATTCTGTTTCAAAAATTCCGTATAGTCGGCTTCGGGCTGGGACAATATCAGTTCAGCCAAATTTTCTGCTCCGTTTCGTATGAGCGGTTCGCACTTTTTAGACATCTCGCTTCTTTTTTCGGGGCTGTCCATAAGCTCCAATAATTTTTCTTTAAGTTCGCGGTTGTTTTTAAAGGAAAGCGCCGCGCCCTTTTTCTTCATATAAAGCAGGTTGTAATTTTCCTGCGCCGCAAGGTGAGCGGTGATAAGCATGGGCAGTTTTTTGTTTATCATTTCCGTAACGCTGGTGCCGCCGTATTTGTTTACGGCCACATCTGAGGCGGCGTAATAAAGGGGAACGTCGGTCGTAAAACCTACGTTTACGATTTTCAGTCCTTTCGGGAATTTCATTTTGGCAATCTGTTTAAAGCTTTTTTCGTTTTTGCCGTTAATCATTATAATTTGTGCGTTTCGTCCTTCAAGGGCTTTTATAATGCCTTTGAATATTTTAAATCCGCCGCCCCAATAACCGCCGCCGAACATAACCGTTACGGTGAAGAGGTCGGGGTCGAGGTTTAAACGCCTGCGCGCCTCTTGTTTGTCTATATCTTCAAGGGTGCGCGCGTCTACGGGCATGCCTATCGGATATAGCTGTTTCAAGTTAAAGCCTTCGCGTACGCATTCCTCTGTAAAATCTTCGTTGGGAATAGCAAAATAGTCTACCCCGATGCACGATTCCCAGAAAGGGGAATTGACATAGTCTAAATTTGAAACCACGCTTTTACAGGGCAGGTTGTATACAAGTTTTAAAAACGTCACGGCTATCGCGCCGTAGAAGTGGGTGCAGTAAATTACGTCGGGCCGATATTCCGAAATCTCTTTCAAAAGTCCGTTCAGCGTGGAAAGCACCGTGTTTTTGGACGGACCACAGTAGCGCGTTTTCGGGTCAAGCTTCAAATAGTGGTCGTAAAACAGGTTGTATAGCTTGGGCAGTTTGCTTACGGCAAGGCAGTAGCCTCTGTCGCTTGTCCACACGTTCAGTTTGGTGGAGTAGCATTTTAAAAGGTCTACGGTTTTTACTTCGCAGTCGCCGTAGCTTTCGAGTTTATTTTTCATCCCCCTCGCGCAGGCGTTGTGCCCGTTGCCGGCGGTGACGGTAAGAATAAGTATCTTTTTCATTTAAATTACCATATTTCAGCAGTAAAATCATTATAACATAAGCACTGAGATTTTGCAAAATATTTTTAAATTAAGGCGTAAATTTGGCAAAAATCGACAATTTTAAAGGCTTTTGACGGCAAATTAAAAATAATTTAAAAAAAGCAAAAAACTTTGTAAACCCAACACAAAACAGCTTGACAGAAATTTTATAAAATAATAAAATAAGTTTACATTCAAACTTGAAGTGCAGACGGCTTAAACGCCGATTATTTAAGGAGCAGACAATGAAAACCTTTATGGCTAAGGCGGATACAGTTGAAAGAAAATGGTACGTCGTTGACGCGGCGGGCCTGCCCTTAGGCAGACTTGCATCCAAAGTCGCAGCAATTCTCCGCGGAAAAAATAAGCCTACTTTTACGCCCAATGTTGATACGGGCGATTTCGTTATCGTTTTAAACAGCGACAAAGTAGTGCTTACAGGCAAAAAGTTAGACGATAAATTTTACAGATACCACACCGGTTATATCGGCGGTCTTAAAGAAATTTCTTATAAAAAGATGCTTGCCGAAAAGAGCGACCTTGCGGTATATGAAGCTGTTAAGGGTATGTTGCCCAAAAATTCTCTCGGCAGAGATATGATTAAGAAGCTGAGGGTATATAAGGGCGGCGAACATAACCACGCGGCACAGAAGCCCGAAGAGCTTAAATTATTTTAATCAGGGAGATACGTTGAAATATGGCAAAGGCTAATTTAAAGAAAAAGCTTCAATTCTGGGGAACGGGAAGAAGAAAAAAGGCAATCGCCCGCGTGCGCCTTATTCCTGCCGGAACCGGCAATATTCAGATTAACGACAGGGCTTTTGAGGACTATTTCCCTCAATCGGTTTTGCAATATGTCGTTAAACAGCCCCTTGCGCTTTTGGGCGTAGAAGCTAAATACGACGTTATGGTAAACGTTTACGGCGGCGGTTATACCGGTCAGGCTAACGCTATCCGTTTGGGCGTTGCCCGCGCGCTTCTTCAAGCGGAAGAAGGTTCCCGTGCGGCGCTTAAAAAGGAAGGTTTCCTTACACGCGACCCTCGCGTAAAGGAAAGAAAGAAGTACGGCTTGAAGAAAGCACGCCGTGCGCCCCAATTCTCAAAAAGATAATAAAAAGACGCCTTGTGCGTCTTTTTTTATTGTCTTGCTTGCGCGCTTGCTTTACATAAAACGGATTTACAAATCAGCGATGTTCAGACCGAAACGG
>RYWC01000028.1 GCA_003979335.1 Clostridia bacterium | reverse complement strand
GAAAAATAGAGGAAGAACTCAAAGAAAAAAAGCTTGAAATAATAGCGCCGAACAAAGTTTATACGTTTTCTTTTCCAGAAATTTACTATAAAGACAATATATATAAATTACTTAAAAGCGCAAAAAAAGGAGATAAACTAACTGTCGAAAAAAGTTATTATTTATGCGGTATAAGTTCAATTGCCCCCAATATATGCCGCAATGAAAGCATTTCCGTAGTGGAACCCTATTACGTTTTTTCTTCGTTTTCTTCGCCGTTTACTTACTTTGAGGGTAACGACGGAAAAGAGGCTGACGGAAAAAAGCTTATTGAAGATATTTCAAATTCGCTGAAAGGTAGTTTTGAACCTGTCACGATCACATTCAAAAGGGTCAAAAGAGAAAAAACAATGGGCGAAGTAAAAAGGCAAACGCAAAAACTTGCCTCATTTACGACAAATTTTGACAGTTCGAATATCAGCAGGACAAGCAATATTCGCCTTGCGTCAAATAAGCTAAACGGTACGGTGCTGGAAGCTGGCAAAACGCTTTCATTCAATGATATTGTGGGGGCAAGGGTTAAAGAAAGGGGATTTTTGCCTGCAAAAATAATAGAAAACGGCGAGTTTGTAGAGGGGGTCGGCGGAGGGGTCTGTCAGGTAAGCACTACGCTGTATAACGCCGCGGTGCTGTCGGGTCTTAAAATCAGCGAATATCATCCGCACTCGCTTGCTGTGGGATATGTTCCCCCCTCGCGCGACGCTATGGTCAGCGGAACATCGTGCGATTTAAAAATTACAAATCCTTTTTCCTGCCCTGTGTTCATAAGGGCGAAAACGGTAGGGGGAAGCGTCACTTTCGATATTTACGGATTAGGCGGCGGAGCGAGGTATTCGATTGTTTCCGAAGTTACGGGGGTGATAGTGGCGCCCGAAGAAAAGACCGACGACCCTGAAAAAGCCAAGACAGGCAAGGACGGGCTTACAAGCGTAAGTTATTTAACGGTAACCGAGGGAAACAGTAAAAAGACGGTGCTTCTCAGAAAGGATAAATACGGAGCTGTGAAAAAAGTTGTGTACGAGCCTGCGGAAACCCAAGCTGAAACCGAAGATGCAGAGACAGAAAACGGCTCGGAAAATTAGAACTTAAAAAGGGCGTATATACGCCCTTAATTTTATTAAATATAAATTTGCGTCATTTTATTGTGTTTTCCGTTAGTTTATGTTACAATATACAGTGTTTGCGTAAACAGGCTTTAAGCATTTTTGGCGCAACTCTTCATCGGAGAAAGTATGATTAAAATTTTATTGGACGCAATGGGCGGCGATAACGCGCCTGCGGCGACTGTCCAAGGCGCGGTAACTGCGCTTGAAAACGACAGGCAACTTTACTTGATATTGACGGGAAGAAAGGCGGATATCGAAGCTGAGCTTTCCAAATACAAATACGATAAAACCCGGTTGGAAATTGTGGACTGTCCCGACGTAATTAGTATGAACGACAGTCCTACCGAAGCCGTTAAACGCAAGCAGTCCTCGCTTATGGCGGCATATTGGATGCTTAAAAAGGAAGACGATATCTGCGCTCTCGTAACCGCCGGTTCAACGGGCGCGACTATTGTCGGCGGCCAGCTTATCTTAGGCAGAATAAGAGGGATAAAACGTCCTGCGCTGTGTCCTGCGATACCCAATTCAAGGGGGGCGGTGACTCTTCTTTGCGACTGCGGCGCAAACGTAGAATGTAAAAGTCTGATGCTATGTCAGTTTGCCATTTTGGCGTCTGCATACGCAGAAGCCGGTTTCGGCATCAAAAATCCCAAAGTGGGACTTTTGAGCAACGGGACCGAAGAACACAAGGGCGACCCTTTGCATCAGGAAACTTATACTTGTCTTTCAAAGATGCAGGGTATAGAATTTGTCGGCAATATAGAGGGACGCGACGTAATGAATTCGGAGTGCGATGTTGTGGTCGCGGACGGGTTTTCGGGCAACGTGGCGCTTAAATCTATGGAGGGATGCGGTAAACTCATTCTCGGCGTAATGAAAAAGGAATTTGCGTCCACGCTCTCTTCGAAAATAGGTTATTTGTTCCTGCGTAAAGCGATAAAAAGAATGCGCGGACAGCTTGACTTTGAAAAATACGGCGGCGCGCTTTTGTTAGGGCTTAAAAAAGTGGTGGTAAAAAGCCACGGCTCGTCAAAAGCGAATACAATTGCCGCGTCTATCGCAAACGCCGCGGCAATTTATTCCAACGGGCTTATAGGCAAGGTGGAAAACAAGCTTGAAGGGGTGGACTTTGACGCGCTTATACCCGAGGGCAGTTTAAACTGATATGAACTTTTCGGAAATCGAAAAAAGATTAAATTACGTTTTTAAAGATAAAAGCATTTTGCAGAAGGCGTTGACTTTGCCGTCCGCAAACAGTGCGGAAAACAATCAGACACTTGAATTTTTCGGCGACGCGATACTCGAATTTGTCGTTTCGGAAAAAATTTACGATGAAAATCTTACCGAAGGGCAGTTGACAGAGAGGCGCAAAGCACTTGTTGCGGACAGCTCGTTGAAGCCCGTATCCGAAAGGCTTGGGCTTGACGGTTTTCTTATAAGAGGGGTGGGCGACAATAAAAATCTTAAGGCCGTTCCCTCCGCTTATGAGGCTGTAACGGCGGCGATTTATCTTGACGGCGGAATGGCGGCAGCCAAGAAATTCGTGCTGTCAACGCTTGATTTTTCAGTAAAGAATTCGCCGAATTTCAAAGGCGATTTGCAGGAGTATTTGCAGTCCAAGGGCGAAGATGTTCCCGAGTATTCAATCACAGATTGGGGCACGCCGCAGAAGCCTTTGTTCAAGGCGGTAATCTCTGTTTTCGGTCAGGTCTTTACGGGCGAGGCCGCAAAGAAACAGCAGGCCGAGCAGAATGCGGCAAGGCTTGCTTTGGAGTATTTAAAAAATTAAAAAGGCATTAAACGGCATATATATCGGGGGCAATTGCCTGAAAATACGATTTGACGGCAAAAATTCCGATTGTTGCAGGGGAATGAAATGATAACTTTTAAACAGATACAATTAGTGGGGTTCAAATCTTTCGCCGACAAGACTACGGTCAATCTCGGCGAGGGCGTGACCTGTATAGTGGGTCCCAACGGTTGCGGCAAATCAAATGTTGCGGACGCTATCCGCTGGGTTCTCGGCGAACAGTCGGCAAAGATGATGCGCGGCTCGCAGATGCTTGACGTTATATTCAGCGGTACCGAAGCAAGGCGCAAGATGTCGATGTGCGAAGTTACGCTGACTTTCGATAACACAAACCGAATATTCGATATCGACTGCGACGAGGTTGAAATGACGCGCCGCCTTTACAGGGACGGCGAAAGCGAATACCTTTTGAATAAACAGCCGTCGAGGATGAAGATACTTACAGGGCTTCTACACGGCGCAGGCGCGGCAAAAGAAGGTTATTCGATTATCGGGCAGGGACGTATCGAACAGATAATGAACGCGAAGCCCGAGGACAGACGTTCGATATTTGAAGAAGCGACGGGTATTGTTGTTTTTAAAGACAGAAAAGCAGAAGCGGAAAGAAAGTTAAATGCGGCAAGGGATAATCTTTTTGTGCACGCACAGCGTATGCAGGAAGTGGAAAGACAGCTTAACCCTTTGAAAAAGGCTGCGGAAAACGCCATAAAATACCGTGAAATCTATTCCGAACTGAGAAAACACGAAACCAACCTTTACATAGTCCGTCACGATAGCGCAGAGGGCGAAAAACAGAAGATTAACGAAAAGAAAAGCAATATTGACGGAAGAATAGATTATCTTGCCAAGCATATGGAAGAACTGCTTGCAGAGTACCGCGACTGCCGTAAAAACCTCGATGAGGCAGACGTTACTTTGCAGGACCTCAACGACAGAATACGCCGTTACGAGGTCGATATAGAGCACAAGAGCGGCGAAACAAAGCTTTATACCGAGCGCGCGCGTTCAGTTAAGGCGAAACTTGCCGCCGCGCAGGACGAAATTACATATTCGTTGAAACGTATCGAAGAAATTGACCGCGACGCGCGCAGAACAGAGGCGCTGACCGTTAAAAATAACGAAAGGATAACGGCAATGAAAGCGCAGTCAGACGATTTGCAGGCGCAGGCGGACGAGCTTTCCAAAAAGATTTCAGATTACGAATATATGACTAGCGAACACCGCAAAAAAGTTTTGGACACATTTAAAGACTTGTCTGAAATGCGTAAAAATATGGGTTCGCTTGAAGCACAGAAAGCGCTTATAATTGAGCGTATGAGCGCGCTTGAAGAGCGTATGGCAAGGGTCAAGGACAGACGCGATAAGCTCAAAACCGCCTATGACAAGAGTATAGAGCACGGCAACGACGTTTCCCAGTTTTTGGGCAACGAGGACGCGCTTTTAACCGAAGCGGAGGCAAAACTTGCCGCAAGCGACGAAAAACTGCATATGCTGGTAAAGCAGATTTACGACACAGAGGCTCAGATAAGAAGTCTGAACGACAGCCTTACGACCTATCGCGCGCTGAGGGACCGTTTTGACGGGTACGTTTATTCGGTTAAAAAACTTATGAACGACGCTAAGGACAGCGCCGAACTATCAGGCAAGATTAAAGGGCTTATAGCCGATATCGTAAGCTGTGATAAAGATTACGAGGTTGCAATCGAGACCGCGTTCGGCGGAGCAATGCAAAACGTCGTTACGGGCACGCGTGACGACGCAAGGGAGCTTATAGAATACCTTAAACGCACACGTTCGGGTCAGGTTACTTTCCTGCCGATAGATGCGCTTCGCCCGAGGTATGAAAACGACCAGATAAAAGCCGCGGTGCACGATAAAGGCGCGGTGGGCTTTGCGATAGACCTTGTAAAATTCGACAGACAGTTCGAAAGCGTAATACATAACCTTTTGGGCAATACTCTCATTGTCGACAACATTCAGAATGCAACGCAGATTGCGCGCCATTATCCTCGCGCGTTCAAAATAGTAACATTGGACGGCGACTTGATTTCGGTGAACGGCTCGATGACGGGCGGTTCGAAAAGGGAGGTTGCCGGCAACCTTTTAGCAAACGAAAGGCGCATAAAAGAATTGGAAGAGGGCGTTGAAGCAAAAAGGGAATTTTTGCTCCGCGCCGAGGGCAAACGCGCCGAATACGAAAATTCCAAAAATACAGCCGCCGACGAGTTGGCGCTTTTAAGAAACAAATTGCAGGATTCGCGGTTAGAGCTTGCTTCCGCAACAGAAAAGCAGTCCTCGATTATGCAGATGGTGACTACCGCGGAAAGCGAGTATTCAGCCTATGCGCAGTCGGTTGCCGCACTTAGGGAAAGATTGTCGGGGCTCGACACCGTTTATACCGACGTGACGCAGGGCGAAAGCAACTTGTCGCAGAAGACAGACGAAGCTTCCACCGAAATGGACGATATGAGCGAAGAGTTCAATAAAATGAGCAAAGAACGTCTTGGGAAACTCGATATTCTCAACAGTTTGCGTGTTGAAATCGCTTCGCTTGAAAGCGCGGTTAAGTCCGCTTCGGAAACGCTTATAAGGCTTGAGAACGAAAAGAACGGCTTGCACGTTAAGATAGAAAAAGCAAACGCGGCGATTCCCGAAATCAAGAAAGAAATAGACGCGTTGAACGCGCAGGCGGAAAAGACCGCCCTCACGGAAGAAGAACAGAAAGTCGTAAACGATTTGCGCAGACAGATAAAGGAAGTAACCGAGTCCAAAAACATTTTGAACGAACGCATCAAAAAGACGGACGTGGACAGGCTTGACAGTATAGAAGAGCGCGAACAGCTTGTTACAAAGTCGCATAACCTTGATATGGCTTTGACGAAAATCGACAGCGACCTTGAATTTCTGCGCCAGCGCATCGAGGAAGAGTACGGGGAAACTTACGAGGGCTGTCTTAAATACAAGGAAGAAAATTACGACGCGTCAACCGCAAATTCGCAGATTTCCAACTGTAAACGCCAGCTGACTATGTTGGGCGCGATAAACCATAACGCGGTGGAAGAATACGAAGAGCTTTCGGCGCATTACGAAAAAATGGTGACGGACAAGGACGATTTGGAGAAAGCCATTTCAGATTTGACGACCGCGCTTGACGATATACGCGCGGAAATGCTTAAAATTTTCGACGAAGGGTTCAATACTATCAACGAAAATTTTAAGCGTACTTTCAAAGAACTTTTCGGAGGCGGCAAAGCGGAGTTGCAGCTCGATTACACAGATTGCGACGACCCTTTGAACGCCGGCGTTGAAATTATTGCCTGTCCCCCCGGTAAAAAGCTTTCGAAAATTTCCCTTCTTTCGGGCGGCGAGCGCGCGCTTACAGCAATCGCAATACTGTTTGCAATAATAGGAATGCGTCCCATGCCGTTCTGCGTACTCGACGAAATCGAGGCGGCGCTGGACGAAGCCAACGTTGCAAGGTACGCAAAATATTTGAAGAAGTTTGCCTCCGATACTCAGTTCATAGTAATAACCCACCGTAAGCCTACAATGGAAAGCGCCGACATTCTTTTCGGTGTAACTATGGAAGAGAAGGGCGTTTCAAAGGTAGTTTCAGTTAAACTTTCGGAAGTTGCGGACAAGCTCGGCGGCGATACTATAATGTAAAAAAGTTAAAAAAACGAATGTTAAAATACCGGTAAAGAACAAGCATTTTGTCTTTGTTTAATATGGACGAATATTTAAAGATAAATTGCGAAAAAAACTGTTATTTGCGGCATATATGGGGGTCTACGGCGGTTTGCTGTGCCTCAAAACTAATTTAAGGAAGACTTATGGGACTTTTTTCCAAATTCAAAAACGCACTTAAAAAGACGAGGGAAGGGCTATCAAACGCCCTTTCGGGGTTGTTTTCCAAAAATAAAATAGGCAATGATTTTTATGACGGGCTTGAAGAAATTTTAATCGGCGCAGACGTTTCGGTGACCACGGCTGAGGAAATAGTGGACGAAATACGCGCAGAGGCTAAGCACGACAAAATCAAGGACAAACAGTTTGTTACCGACCTTTTAAAGGACGTTTTAGAAGAAAAACTGACCGAAGCGGAAATGCCGGAAATAAAATACCCTGCGGTAATTATGCTTGTAGGAGTAAACGGTGTCGGTAAAACGACAACTGTCGGCAAACTTGCCAATTATTTTTTAAGTAAAGGCAAAACGGTTACCGTTGCCGCCGCAGATACCTTCCGCGCCGCCGCGGCAGACCAGCTTACAGTATGGGCGGAGCGTGCAAAAGTAAGAATTGTAAAGCATGAGGAGGGTAGCGACCCTTCCGCCGTGGTTTTTGACGCGCTTACGTCGGCAAAAGCCAAGGGAACAGATGTTGTAATAATCGATACGGCAGGCAGGTTGCACGTCAAAGCGCACCTTATGGAAGAGCTTAAAAAAATGTCAAGGGTGGTTGCAAGGGAGTGCCCGTCTTCAAATTTTTACAAACTTCTTATACTTGACGCGACCACGGGCAACAACGCGCTTACGCAGGCGGATATTTTCAACGAAGCCGTTGATTTGGACGGCGTTGTGCTGACCAAGTTGGACAGTTCTGCAAAGGGCGGTTTCGTAATTTCGTTGTGTAGCGAACTTCAAATCCCCGTTGTTTTTGTCGGCGTAGGGGAAAAAATAGAGGACTTGGAACTTTTCGACCCCGAGGAATTTGTTGACGCAATTCTTTGATAAAAAATGCGTTAATTAAGGCATATATCGGGGGCAATTGCTTAAATT
>RYWC01000027.1:251-8083 GCA_003979335.1 Clostridia bacterium | reverse complement strand
CTCTTGCAACTGCGGTATCATAACGTATTCCAAGGCGTTTACGCGGCGTTTGTTCCGCTCTATTTCGTCGGCGAGCATTCTTACGCTTTTTTCTACCTCGGCAAGGCGCAGAAGTTTGGGTATAAGTTTCGCCGCGCGGTCGACGGAATAATCCGCCTCGCTTGTGATTTCAGGATAGGCGTAAGGCAACCCGTCAGCGCGCTTGTTTTGGGAAATTTCAAGCTTCGGAACTTCTACACCCATTATGCTTTGTACGCCGCAGTCGGCTTTGACTGCAACCGACGGCATAGCGAACGCCGTTTCGGCGCGGTAAGACGGCGTAACCGAACGGGCAACGGAAAATTGCTTCAACGTTTCCGCAAGCTCTTTTTCCACCTCGTCGCGCAGAAGCTTGTTTTCTTTGATTATTACGGAAAAACGGCGCACCATTTCGTCCGACTTATCTTTTAAAAGCTTGTGCCCCCTTACCGCGGTATCGAGACGGGCTTTAAGCTTTTTCATCTCCATACGCGTAGGGTTTACGTTAAGACGTGACATAAATTACCTCTTGCAAGCCTTGGATATTCTGTACTTAATATCGTGAGGGGTCCCAGGCAGGCTTTGCACATTATTATAATAACTTTACAATGCGGCGTGCAAACCTTCGGGCTTTGCCCTTGTACAGGGTGACACAGTAGCGTCATTTTGAGCGCAGCCGCAACATCCCATTGGGTAAGCACTTTTATTGGGGGATTCCTCACTTTCGTTCGGAATGACAGCAATATCTTTGCTTTTGATTAGCGGATGCTTCGTTATCGCCTTGAATGACAACAGTGTTTTCTGATTGGGAGATTCTTCGCTTCGCTCTGAATGACACAAGAGAGAAGAGTTTTGCTTGTAACCGCCAAGGTTTAACCGTGGGGATTCCTCACTTTCGTTCGGAATGACAGCAATATTTTCGCTTTTGATTAGGGACTCTTAGCTATCGCCCTGAATGACGGCAATGTTTTCTGATTGGGGAGATTCTTCGCTTCGCTCTGAATGACAGAGGGCGTTATATGACGGCGGAATAATTATTTCAGATACTTATCTATATATGCCTGACGAATACGCTTCAATTCGGTCACGGGCAGAATTTTCAAAAGCTCCCAACCCAAATCAAGCGTTTCTTCTACGGGTCTGTCTGCGTCAAAGCCTTGGTTAATATACAGTTTTTCAAACTGTTCGGCAAACTTTGCGTAAAGCTTGTCCGTATCCGAAAGCGCGGCTTCGCCCAAAATGGCGGAAAGTTCTTTGCTCTCTTTTCCGCTTGCATAAGCCGAAAACAGCTGGTTCATTGTATCCGCATGGTCTTCACGCGTTTTGCCCCTGCCTATACCCTTGTCTTTAAGACGGGACAGCGACGGCAAAACGTCAATGGGGGGATTTATGCCCTTTTTGTAAAGGTCGCGCGAAAGGATAATCTGCCCCTCGGTAATATAGCCCGTAAGGTCGGGTATGGGGTGGGTTTTGTCATCTTCAGGCATGGTAAGGATAGGTATCTGAGTAATCGAGCCCTCGCTGCCCCTTATTCTGCCTGCGCGCTCGTACAAGGACGCAAGGTCCGTATAAAGATAACCTGGGTAGCCGCGTCTGCCGGGAACTTCACGGCGAGCGGCGGAAACTTCACGCAGGGCTTCGGCATAGTTTGTAATGTCCGTCATAATGACAAGGACGTGCATACCGCACTCAAACGCGAGATATTCCGCGCAGGTCAAAGCCATACGGGGGGTTGCAATTCTTTCAACGGCAGGGTCGTTTGCAAGATTTGTGAAAAGCACCGTTCTTTCTATTGCGCCCGTTCTTTTGAAGTCGTCAACGAAATACTGCGCTTCTTCAAACGTTATGCCTATCGCCGCAAACACAACCGCGAATTTGCTGTCGCCACCCTTAACCTTTGCCTGCCTTGCAATCTGCGCGGCGAGCTCGGCATGGGGAAGACCGCTCATTGAAAATACGGGAAGTTTCTGACCCCTTACAAGCGTATTCAGCCCGTCGATTGCGGAAACACCCGTCTGAATAAATTCGTCGGGGTAGTCGCGCGCCGCAGGGTTGATAGGTTCGCCGTTTATGTCAAGAAGTTTTTCGGGAATGACGGGTTCGCCTCCGTCGCGAGGGTTTCCCATTCCGTCAAACACCCTGCCCAACATATCTTTTGAAACTGCAAGCTGCTGGCTGTGACCCGTAAACCTTGCCTTTGCCGTAGCAATTTGCAGGCCCTGTGAATTTTCGAATAACTGTACTACCGCTTTGTCGCGGTTGATTTCAAGCACCTTGCCTCTTCTTATGTCGCCGTTTGAGCAGACGACGTCGACAAGCTCGTTATATTTTACGCCCTGAACACCGTCCACAAGCATAAGGGGACCGACAACTTCGCGGATTGTTTTATATTCTTTAAACATCTTCTCCCCCCTGGCTGAGCGCTTTAAGTTCGGTTGCCATAATTTTTAAAATCTCGTCGAACTCGGAAAGGTTGTTTTCAGTTATATACTTTGCGCGCCCTATCTTTTCCTTACATGAGCAGGCAAGGATAGCTTTCATATCGGCAAAGTTTTCAACAGCTTCTCTTGCGCGGCTGTAAAATTCATAGATGAGTTTAAGCATTAAATACTGCTTTTTCATCGAAGTGTAAGTGTCCACCTCGTCAAAGGCGTTCTGGTGCAGATAGTCCTCGCGGATAATCTTTGCCGTTTCCATAGTAAGCCTGTCCTTTGAAGAGAGCGCGTCCACGCCGACAAGACGGACAATTTCGTCTAATGCCGCCTCCTCTTGCAGGACGGTTGCAACAAACTGACGGTATCTGTAAAAATCGGCGCCCACCTTTTCGTCATACCAGTCTTTCATTCTGTCAACATAAAGAGAATAGCTAATAAGCCAATCAATCGCAGGGAAATGACGTTTGTATGCAAGCGAAGCCGAAAGCCCCCAGAAAACTTTTACTATCCTTAAAGTAGCTTGTGAAACGGGTTCGCTCAAATCCCCTCCCGGGGGAGAAACCGCGCCTATCGCCGTTACCGAACCAGTCCTGTCGCCAGAACCGAGCAGTTTTACTATGCCTGCCCTTTCGTAGAATTCCGCAAGACGGCTTGAAAGATAAGCAGGGTATCCCTCATCGCCGGGCATTTCCTCAAGACGTCCGCTCATTTCACGCAGAGCCTCCGCCCAACGCGAAGTGCTATCCGCCATTATTGCGACGTTGTAACCCATATCGCGGAAATACTCCGCAATGGTTATGCCCGTGTAAATGCTCGCTTCGCGCGCGGCGACGGGCATATCGGATGTGTTTGCAATAAGTATGGTGCGCTTCATTAATGGTTCGCCCGTTTTAGGGTCTTTAAGCGCAGGGAATTCGTTTAAAACGTCCGTCATTTCGTTGCCGCGTTCGCCGCAACCGACATAGACGATTATATCCGCCTCAGCCCACTTTGCAAGCTGATGCTGAACGACGGTTTTACCGCTTCCGAAAGGACCGGGTACTGCCGCAACGCCGCCTCTTGCGATAGGGAACAAAGTATCTATTACCCTTTGACCCGTTATCATAGGAGCTGTGGGGGAAAGCTTTTCTTTGTAAGGTCTGCCACGTCTTACAGGCCATTTCCTCAGCATTGATACAGGGCGTTTGCCGCTCTGCGTTCTGATTACGGCAACGGTATCTTCAATAGCGAAATCGCCTTCTTCGATGGAAAGAATTTCACCGCTCATACCGTTGGGAACCATTATTTTATGTTCTATCAGCTCGGTTTCGCGCACGGTGCCCAAAACGTCGCCCTCAGAAACCTTGTCGCCTTTTACTGCGACGGGAACGAAATGCCACTTTTTATCCCTGTCAAGATTGTTTACCGATACGCCCCTCGATATCCTTGCGCCGTACTTGAAATAAAGCGTTGTAAGCGGACGCTGAATACCGTCGAATATACCTGAAATAAGCCCCGGTGCAAGCTCGCAGGAAAGAGGCTCGCCAGTGGAAACAACCTCTTCGCCGGGACCTAAACCCGAAGTTTCCTCATAGACCTGAATAGAAGCTTTATCCCCCCTGAGTTCTATGATTTCACCTATAAGCCCCTTGTCCGAAACGCGGACAACGTCAAACATCTTGCTGTCCGCCATACCCTCGGCAATTATCAAAGGTCCCGAAATTTTAACTGTCTTTCCCATACTCGTTTTCCTTAATTTTTAATGCGGCTATACCGCAAATAAGTTGTACAGCAAAAAACTTACGGCTGTACTTCAATCGTTTCAGTTGTTAAAAAGAATATCCACGCCCAAAGCGCGCTCCATTGCGCTTTTTAAAAGTTCAGTGCCGTAACCCGTGCTTCCGCCGCCTGACGGTATGCTTAAAACCACGGGGTAAGGTTCTTCGTCAAACCTTTTCAAAAAAGCGCTTAACGGGCGTGCCAATTCTTCGGTTATAAATATAATTTTAAACTCTTTTGCTATACGGCGCAGAATTTCTTTTGCTTTAACGTCGTTTTCCGCCGCAAACGTCGAAACGCCTGCCGCTTTGAAAACGGTTATACTGTCGCCGTCGCCTACAATGGCAATTTTTCCCGTCATAAATCCTCCGCTGAACCGCTTAACTTAAAGGCGCGCCATCTTAGCAACGCGGCTTTTCCGTAAGCAGATTAAATTGCGCGCATTCTCTTTTTAATAAAATTTTCATCCATACCGGCAAGCAAGCAGACGAAAAGTATTCTCAGGTTAGAATTTTCCGCGCGCCGTCTCAGCACATAATATAAAAAAGGCTGAGTTCTTTTAAGTTCGTATTTTCTTTCGGCAAGAAAATCTATTTCTAAATCGTCCCTGATTATTTCAGCGCGCGTAAGCGGAAGCCCCTTAAATTTATCTTCAAGACAGATACGCGCAAACTCGGCATAGTCCGTTCCGTCAAGACAGGTTGCCGTCTTTTCAGAATCTTCGGAAAAAAGCTTTTCAAGCTGTTCTTTTTTGAGTTTGCCGCCGTAAACGTAATTCTTTTCCGCATATTCGGGCGAAGCCGAACGCAACGCCGTAATTATATTTGTCATGTCTGCTTTTTTTACAAGCAGTTTTTTGAGCGTCGAGTTTTTTGCGCAAACGGAAAACAGGTGCTTATACAGCGCATTTTCAAATACAGCCCCCACTTCCGCGCCCGAAACCTCGCCGTCTCCGCTATTAAAAAGCCCGGATGCGGTTTTTAAAGCTTCGGCTAAATCTCTGCCCAATGGCAGATAGTCTTCTTCTTTTATACAGCGTGAAATTTCCTCTGCGCTGAAAAGCCCTTCGGGGGCGAGCATCTTATCCGCCTCCGCCGCAAGGTAACGCGCTTTTAACAAAGCCTTGGCGTTGTGAAAATCACGGGGAGAGAGAAAGTACGCCCTTTCGGCGTCGGACGGGGAATACTCGCGTATAAACCCGTCCGTATCCTTTTCGTCCGCATACAGAATATTTTCGTAGCCGTACACGTCGGACGCCTCGGCGCCTTTGCCGAAACCGCTTTCGATAACGGCGCGGAACGCTTCCTCTGCGCTTACTTCGCAAAGCTTTATTATTTTACCGCCCAGAAGCGAAACCTCTTTTGCGGCTATCACTCCGTTGACGTAATCTATGCTTTTTGCCATACTCAACCTTTGAAAACGTTTGCCGCGATTTCAGCCTGACGTTCTTCCCTGTCCGCCGCGAGCAACGCGCCGTAAGAAAGGTCCTTATCGGCTGTTTTTCCGCAGAGAATAAATCCCCCGTCGAAATTGCCGCTACCGCGCGCAAGCTTTAACTTCTTTTCTTTGAACACATCAAGTTTGGAAACTTCCGCCGCGTACTTGTAACCCGAAGCGAACACGACTTCGTCGCCCTCTTCCGCAAAAGCCTGTAAAAGCCTGTCTGCAAGAAGAAGCGCGTCCTTTTTATCTAGTGTGTTAAGCGCTTTCAAAGCCGAAGAATAAACCTCGTCTATTACCCGTCTTTTCTCTGCCAGTTCGGCTTTTGCGCCGTCAAGACGCGCAGTTGCCGCCTTGCCGTCGAGTATCGCTTTGACTTTTTGCGCCACTTCCGCCTTTACGCCCGTAAGCTTGCGTTCAGCGGAAAGATTTGCACCGTCTATTATTTCCCTCGCTTGTTTTTCAGCCGAAGAAACAATTAACGCCGCCTCATTTTCCGCGTCGGAAATTATGCGTTCAACAATGTTTTCTACGCCCATAACTTAACCTTATTAAGCTACAACCAAAGGTACGACCATAATGGAAATGATAAGTCCCAAAATCGCATAGAACTCTATCATTGCAGGGTAAATGATAAGCTTACCGCCGAGAGAGTCCTGCTTGCCTACCGCATAAATACAGTTGACCGCCGACTTACCCTGAAAAATACCGGTTATAAGACCGGAAATCGCCATGGGCATAACTGCGCCGAAAAGCGCCCAGCCCTGTTCCATAGTCTCCAATGCGGCGATATTGCCCGAAGCGATAATGCCGATAATGAAGCCGTAGATACCCTGAGTTGCCGGAAGCAACACAAGAACGAGCACTTTACCGAACTTTTTGGGGTTTTCACCCAAAACGCCTGCGGCGGCGCTACCCGTCTTGTAAAGTCCGAGCGCTGAACCGACGCCGCAGAGAAGTACGCAAAGCGCAATCCCGATGATACCTATAACGGAACCCGTTGTCATAAAAAAACCTCCGAAAATTGTTTTTAAATTTATTTAGATAAACCGCTTAAATTAACTGCGGATTTCTCCAGTTTTATATATTTGTGGTTACTGCCGAGCGGCGCGAACAGCTCGCCCTCACCTTCGAAGAACCTTCCGTAAAATTCAACGTATTGCAGCCTTGCGTCGTGAATATACGCGCCCAAAAGACCGATTGCAAGGTTGAACCCGTGCCCTACAACCATTAAAATTACAGCTAAAATAATAAGCGCAACGTTGCCGCTTTGAACAAACTGAACAGAATAATTCGAAACTATCTGCGCAATTACCGCGCCCGACAACATTAGCCCGTAAAGCCTTGCATAGCTCAGTATATCCGATGCATAGTTAATAATTCCGTATGCCGCGCCGAAGCCTTTCGTAAACTTGCCAAGCAGTTTTTCCTTTCTGCCTGCGGTAAGCATTGCTATTAAAAGCATACTGCCTGCCATTATTCCGCCGACGTAGGCAAGAACAGGCGTATTCAGCTCGTCTATAAATCCCGCTATCGCAAGTCCCATACCTATCGAGAATACCGCCCAGACGAGCCCGTCCAGCATTCCGTCCCAGAACTGCCCTCTGCGCATACACTGTACGGCTTTGCAAATGTAACCGACCATAAGGTGAACGACGCCAATTTCAAGACTGATTAACAGCACGGACGGAACCTGAATGCCCATTAGCGACCAGCGCGCATTCTGCGCGTCGGGAATTACCGATACGCCCTTTCCGAATATTACCTGCGTTCCGAAAAACGAGTTAAACAGCAGTCCCCACATTATGGCGAAGATACCGCCTATAGCAAACACTCCTGCAAGTCTTTTGAAACCGCCGTCGGAAGCGCGCTTTTTAAGATATATCGCGCCTCCGCTCAAAAACATTAAAAACCCGTAACCGACGTCGCCCATAATAAAACCAAGAAACAGGCTGTAAAAGAATGCCATTACGGCGTTCGGGTCGAACTCTTTTGAGTTGACGGGGGAATACATATTGGTAATGGTTTCAAAGTTTTTTACTATTTCGTTATTTTTATAAAGCGTAGGCGGAATTTCGTCCTCCGCAGGTTCGTTAAACTCGTAATAAACGGCGTTGGAAGTTTCGTCCAAAGCTTCCTTTACAGTATTTTCCGCCTCTTTCGGCAGATAAGCTTCCAAAA
>RYWC01000027.1:0-241 GCA_003979335.1 Clostridia bacterium | reverse complement strand
TCCTTGATGTCTTTCGCATTTTCTCCGAAGCCGTAATTTTTTCAAGTTCGAACGAAAGATAATCGCTGTAAACTTTAAGCGTTTTTACGTTTTTACCGAGCGCGTAAATCCCTTCTGAAATTTCCGCAAGCCTTGCGTCTGCGTTTTTAATTTCTTCAACCGTCTGCGCGTACACCTCTTCGCCCGACTTGTCCGCAGGAAACGGGCAGGCGGAAAAGCCTGCGCTTTGCAATATTTCGTC
>RYWC01000026.1:969-8272 GCA_003979335.1 Clostridia bacterium | reverse complement strand
GAATTTGAAATTCAATGGGTTAAAGCAATAAATAAAATTTAATTATTTAAGAAAGCACCGCGCCGAAGATGTAATAAATTAAATTGACAATAAGCTTTTTAGAGCCCTTTTTTACCACAGCGATTTCATTGCCGTCCGCGTCCAGAAGCGGATTTTTCTTTTTGAACATATTACTTTTTCTCCCCCAATATCTTTTTCTGAATAAAAGTAATTAAACCTATAAATACGGTCATTAAAAGCGCGATAGCCGAAGATTTACCGACAAATCCCGTACCTGCGTCGTTACCTATGTAATACATATAGAAACTTAATGTCCAGCCGACATCGTTTTTGCCGAGCATAATCATAGGCTGAACCATTATTCGGCACGCGCCTATAAATACTGTGATTGCTATATATAAAACAGAGGATTTCAAACCGGGAACTGTTATATGTATGAACCTTTCCCACGCGTTTGCGCCGTCAAGCCTTGCCGCTTCGTATAAGTCGCTTCTTATGTTCGAAAGACCGGAAAGGAATATCAGCATCTGATATCCGCAGCCTTGCCACGCGCTTATTATGACCACCCATAGCATAGCGGTTCCCGGCTCCTTTAAAAATGCCTGCTCCGAAACGCCGAAAAGCCCCAAAAACGAATTTAAAAGACCCGTGGGTTTGTCGGATAAAATATCCATCCATAAATAGGAAGTGACCGTGAGTGAAATTACAACCGGCGCAAAAAAAACAAACTTTGAAAATTCCGGAACCGCGCACTTTACGGTTGCAGAAAATCGCAAGCCCCAACGCCATTAATATTTGCAAAGGCACTACACCGACGACAAATATAGCCGTATTTTTTATTGCCGACAGCATTTCGCCGCCTGCGCCTATTTCTTTGAAAATTTCCGCAAAATTAGCAAAACCTATGAACGTTACTTCGTCGGGGTGCATTTTACTGTAATTGGTAAAAGCATAACCGAGCGAAAAAAGCATAGGCAACATTATAAAGAAAAAGCAAAGAACTACTGCCGGAAGTATCATAAGAAATCCCGTAAGACAGTGTTTAATACGGAAGACCGTACCCGTTCTTTTCGCTTTGTAAAGGTCATAAGCTACTACGCCGAGAAACACCGACAAAAACACGCCGAAAATGAGTAATGCTATTGTTCCCATTATTCTTACCCCCTATCAGAATTTATCGATTGTTTCCTGCAATGTTACGGTTTTTCCTGCAATGAAACTTTTCATATCGCTTATTCTGCCTAATTCGTAAATTATTTGGTTAAACGTTGTAGAAAGCACAGCATATCCGACCATAGGCGGACGGGCTTTACCCGTGTTTGCAAGCTGTTTAAAAAGCATTTCCTCGGGCGAGCCCTCTTCATATCTGCCCTCGTTTACGCTCTTCTTGGCAGAAATCATTCCCGTATGGTCGGTAATGACGCGTGAACTCTCGTCGTTGACAAGCCATTTCAAAAGCTCGCGCGCGGCAGATTTATCCTTGTGATGATTCTGCGTTATTCCGAATGACCAGCTTCCTGTGGCGCTCGCCTCGCACCCTTCGACAAGATATGGATAGGGCAACAATCCCCAGTTTGTGCCGTTGGGAAAAGCCGAATAGTTCTTGTTGCGCAGGTCGGCTATTGTCCATCCCGAGGAAAGAAACATACCTACCTTGCCGTTGTAAAAATCGTTTGCATCCACACTCGGCGATGTGTAGCCCCCGTCCAAAAGCGATTTAAGATATGAGAAAGCCGAAACAGTTTTATCGCCGTCCAAATAACCTTTCACCGTTTTTCCGTCCTGCGACGCGAATTCTCCGCCTGCAGCGTATATGAACGGGTACAAAAGATACGGGGTAGTTTCGTCAGAAGTTCCGCCGAAATTCATATTGACGGCAGCTGTTTCGCATACAGGCTTCAGACGTTCGCACACAGAAGTAAATTCCGCAAAAGTCCAGGGCGTTTCATCACTGTAATCCGAAATTTCTTTATCCGAAATTCCCGCTTTTTTAAATAAATCTTTATTATAATAGAAACCTGCGCTCGATTCCTGTATCGGAAGTCCGTAAATTTTTCCGTCGTAAGTGTTTATACTGCCCTCGAAAAATTCGTCTTTGATGTCTTCCACCATTCTCGTTATATCGTACAAATATTCGTTTGCGGCATAGTAAGAACATCTGGGCGCGTCGAAAGTTATAATATCGGGAAGCTTGTTTTCAAGTTTCATTGAAATCAAAGCCGTTTCATAAGCGCTGGAACCGTCAGTTCTGGGTATGTATTTAGCCGTGGCTTTGATTTTTCTTTCTTTATAAGCTTCATTAAAGGCATCGATACGCTTTTTATAAGCCTGCCCTTCCTTTGACGAAGAGGAAACGTGGAACATTACCGAAACTACGTTGTTACCGTTCTCGCCCTCGGCGTCCGAATCGCTTTTAAACCAACCGGGAATGCCCGATACGACTATCGCCGCGCAAGCTACGGCGGCAACTATGCTAAAAATTTTTTTGACTTTCATAATTTCCGAATCCTTATCAATTAATGATTTTTCTTACTGTGTAACAGTAAGAAGTCCCCATGGGGACTGAAAATTCCCGATGTCGGTTTATTTTGTTGTGTTGCCTTTAATAAACTTAGTTTCGAGCACCGTTCTTACCGGCACTTCTTTTCCGTCTATGATATCCGACAGACGTTGCACAATTGTCTTTGCCATTTCGGCTATAGGCTGTTCGACTGCCGTCAAAATATAATTACTGCTCCATTTCTTAAACGACCCGTCATAGGCAACAATCTGCAAATTATCGGGCACGGAATAACCCTTCTCAATTGCGGCTAGGTATGTTGTTTGCGCCATTGTATAACCGGATGCAAAAACCCCGTCGACATCGAAATAATCGTTGAAAAAAGAGTCCACCGTTTTACGTTCATCGCCGTGAATAATAACGTCGTTGACAATGCGCGGTTGCATACCGTATTTAGCCATTACGTCCAAATAAGCTTTTTCGCGTTGCAACACTTCCGAATCAACTATGGGTTTTGAACCGACATATCCGATTTTTTTGCAACCTTTTGAAATAAGATATTCTATAGCGTCCGCCGTAGCCTGATAATTGTTAGATGTAACGTACGGCACTTTGTCGCTCAATGGTCTGTCTATCGAAACAAAAGGGCATCCTCGCATATCGGCTTCGTCGTGTTTATAGTGCGTCACAAAAATAGCGCCGTCGATTTCTTTTTTATGAATTTTATCTATTATGCTCTTTTCCTTGTCTATTTTCTGCTGACTGGAAACTATTAAAAGCGACCAACCCAACTTGTCGGCTTCATCCTCCACCGCCTCTACAAACTCAGAAAAAAACGGATGATTTATTATAGGGACGAGTACGGCGATAACCCCCGTTCTGTTCTTGCGCAGGCGATGCGCCGTGCTGTTTGGCTTAAAACGCAAATCATTTATAGCTTTAAGCACAAGTTCTCTTGTTTTATCGTTTACGCAACCTCCGTTGAGCACCCTTGAAACGGTACCTACGCCGACATTGGCGCGCCTTGCTACGTCTTTAATTGTTACCGCCATCTTTTTTCCCCTTTTTAAGCATTATGACCGCTATAAGCACGCCTTCCGCCAAAATAACAGTTCCTATGATTACAAACAAAACGGTGGAAATAACGCCTGCGTTGCCCTCGTTGAAGTTGACTTCAAGCTTAGGCGTACCCTTTACTGTAACCTTTGCATGCAGTACGTTAGAGTACGAAACTTCATTTTCGCCGACCGAGAACGCCGCGGCAAAGACGGTAAGCTGAGTATCCTCGATTTTATATAAAGAACCGTCCAACGTCTTTCCGTTTACTTTAACTTCACCGGACGGCGCGTTGCCTATAAAGAAAACCGCGTTACTGTCCTGTTGAAGTTCCACATCCTGCCAAATTGCAGAGGGAACAGACTGAACATTCAAATCAAAACTGTATAAGCAATTGCGTCCGCGGATTTCAAAGGTATATTTGCCCGATTCGGGAAGAGAAGCTATATAGTTTTGGGAAAGGGTAATTTTTCTTCCTTCGACAGAATAGAAGCCCTCGTCCACGGTTTTGTTGTTCCAATTGCGGTTGATAACCGTGAATGCGGAAACATCGGTATGATTCCATTCCACGTCGCCTGACGTATAGTCGCGGTTTATGTTTTCCGTAACGGATACGTTTTTGAAAAGCACATCCGCCGCGCAAACGTTCAAACCGAATAAACCGCTTTCAGGCGCATCGTCGCAAAGACGGTATTCTAAAACGAACTCGGTGTTCAGATAAACTTTGATAAGTTTTCCTTCGGCGATTACCGTAAGCGTAACGTTGCTTAAATCGTCGAGATGTCTGTGTACTTTTGCCCCGTCGCCTGCGCTGGACCAAAGTTTTACCGCGCCTTTTACATTGCCTGTGTCGTTACAGTCGTAATTTACTATTACATATTGCGACATATCGGCTTCCGCACGGAATACGAGAGCCGCGGCAACTCCGCTTCTCAAATCGAAACATGCAGAATACATAAAGTCTTTGCCCTCATTTTCAGAGAACGCGAAAGCGTCGCCGGCCATAACTTTTCCTATATAACCTTCTTCCGAAACGTACCAATTGCCCGAATTTACCGATGTTAATTCGATATCCGAATCGGCGCAACCGGAGTAGGCCGTAACGTCTATATATTCTACGGCATTGCCGCATACGGCTTTTATTACGGCTTTACCGGCGCTTTCAGCATACAGCGTAAGTCCGTACTCCGTTTCCTTAAAACTGATAACATTTTTTCCGGAAACCAACTCATAAGTAACTTTTCCGCCTGCTGATACGACAATGCTCTTTTGCGTACAAAGGGTAGTATCCAACTCGATTTTGTCATGCCCGACGTTTAAGAAGTTATCGGGTTTTTCCTGCCAAACGGAAGAAAACGAATTGACCGTAAGTTTATTAAATGTAACATCGTTTTCGGACGAAAACGACATTCCTACCGAATCGGGATTCGAAAAAGTAATGACATAAAAGGGCGCCGCGCCGTCGTCGCAGAACACTTCCAAACTGCCGCTGTCACACAAAATATAGAATGAAAGAACTCTGCCGTCGCCTGTATGTGACGCATATTTTTCCGCATAGTTCGGCAAATTGATATTTCCGCTTGCCGTATTAGCGCGGTCAACATAATATCCGTCGGTTGCATTCCAACCGATTTCCGTATATTCGCTATCTCCGACGCGAACGCGGAAAGCTACCGAACCGCATTGGGGATTGGATATTTGCGCGTCGATTTCTAAGCACGAAGCCGTAAGGTTTTGCAAAACGTTTTCACCTGCTTTGACTTCATAATCGGTAACGAACGCCATTAATTTTTTGTTTATATCTGAATTTTTTGTAATGGGGGTCTGAGTGAGCAGGTATTCGCCTGTTACACCGTCAAAATGCAGACCCCATTCTACGGGCACGGTCATTCCGCAGTTCCAACGACTGCGCAATTGCGTAAAGAAACCGCTGTCTACCGACGCGCTTGCGCCTGGAACGCCTGAAAACCAGCTTACCGAAACGGTTTTATCTTTATATTCTCCACTATCTATGTAGAATGTTTGCGTCGCGTAAGAATCAGGACCGAAATCCATTTGCTTTACAGGAACTTCGTTTAAAGGCATTTGCGATATGTCTTTGCCGTCCACTTCTAAAACAAATCGGTTATCTCGGAACAAAATGTCGCCGACAATGTAACCCCTGCCTGCCAAAGACAATACGGCTTTAGTTTGACCGTTATCCGCTTCTATAAAAGCAATATCGGGACATTCCGGACCGTTTGTCGCCGTTGTGTTTACAAGCGGAACCTTAGCTTTAAATCCGCCGGCGGCTTGCCAGCTTACCAAATCGTACGAACGCAAAAACCATACATTAAAAGGGTCGCGCATACCGGTAAGAAGCATCCCGTAAACGGTCGAGCCGTGATTATCGTATTGAAAAACTTTGGGGTCGCGGCAGTCGGTCTTATCGTTGCCGAGACCTAATAGATTTTGCGAGGGAACATATACGCGCTTTGTCCAGGTAAGACCGCCGTCGTCGCTTGACATTATCATTTGGTCCTGCTTTGCACCGTCTCTTGTGTAAAATGCAATAAGTCCTACCCCGTCGCCCGTTTTGTATGCAGACAAATCGCCAAACCAATTCCGGCTTTCTATGAGCGCGCTTTCGCCTTTGTGATATACGCGAGCGGAACCCGACCACATATATCCGTCGCCCTCTCCCCAACTGCCGGCTTCGCCGCCCTTTTCGGGATACAGACATATGGGTAAATTTTCCCAATGCATTAAATCAGTACTGCGCGCGTGCCCCCAATACATATCGCCCCAAACGTTTGCAAACGGATTGTGCTGATAGTACATATGATAGTAACCGTTGTAATAAACAAGCCCGTTGGGATCGTTGTTCCAATGTGCAAACTGGCTGAAATGGAACTGATTGCGGTAAAGCTCGGTGTAATAGGAATAATCGTGACGACCTATTACAACGTCATCAAAGAACACGTCTGCGTTACATACGTTATATCCGAGATTACCCCCCACATATGCTTGCGTTTCGGAAAGTTCGTCCAAATTTATCGAAGCGGCTTCACTGCTTCCGTCCGTGTAAGAAAAACGGCGTATCCCATCCGCATAGCACTCCAGATAAGTTCCGTCCTCTTCCGCCGTCACTATGACTTTAAGCCGCACGGCAGAAATCTGGCGCACTTTGGGCCCTACCATAAGTTCCTCTGAACGCGTCATTTTGGCATTTCCGATGAAATGTTCGTTTTTAAGCTCTTCGGCTACATATCCTTCCTCGGTTTTCGTAAAATACAAAAGTTTTACGCGGTTGCCGACCCTGTCGATATTGAACGCCCAAAGTCCGTCTTCCGTTCCGCCGAAAGTCAACGCGGCGGCGTCTCCGTTATTAAAGTTTACGGTAGCGGAAAACACGAACGAGTCATTTTCTCCGAATGAAGCTTCCACCGTTTTGAAAGTATCGCCGGTGTTTGAAGTGATTTCAATTCTTTCGGTATATGCCGAAGCTTTATAACTTACCGTGCAAAGTCCTATAATCAAACACGCCGCAAAAAGCGCAAACGCAACAAACAGAGTGATTTTTCTCTTGATTCCCATTAGCTCTCCCCTTTTATCGACTTACAAGAAACTGCAATTAGATTTTGTTCAAAACCGCGTTTATTGCGGAAGCGTCGGGCAGACAATCTATTGCGCCTTTACCCAAAGTGTTCAACGCTCCGCAGATATTTGCTACGGTAAATTTGGACGAACTTTCCGAAACGCAAGCAT
>RYWC01000026.1:0-959 GCA_003979335.1 Clostridia bacterium | reverse complement strand
CCAGCCGTCACTATGCACCCCGTCCAACTGTTTCAAAACACCTGCGTAAAATGCGTCGCCTGCTCCCGTTGTATCGATGGGGGTTACCCTTATCGTCTTAACCTTATTGCATTTTCCGCCGAAACGCCATTCGCTGCCGTTAGAACCGAGACTGACACATATTAGCTTGCCATACAAACCGTTTATGTAATCTTCGCCGAAAATTTCTATTTCATCTTCTGAAAATTTCAGTATATCGGATTTTTCTATAATTTTTTTATACCTTTCTTTAGCTACGGACGCATCGCGGAAAATGTCCGTGCGGTAATTCACGTCGAAGCTTACAAGCTTATTTTGCGCGTGCGCACGGTCGGCTGTATTTAATGCGTATTCCAAACCGCAATCGTCAGAAAGCATAAGCGAGCCTATGTGCACTATCGACGCTTTTTTTAATTCTTCATCCTTAATGCAAGGCAGAAAACAATCTGCGGTGTTTTTGCGGTAAAAACAGAAAGAACGCTCCCCTTCTCCGTCAAGTTGCACAAATGCAAGCGTAGTATTTTTATCCGATTTTTTATCGATTATCAAACCGTCAAAATTTCTTGACTTTGCAAAATCTGTTAAAAATTCACCCAAAAGGTCGTCCCCTACGCTGCCTGCAAACATCGCTTTACCGCCGAATTTTTTTATTCCGCAAGCAACATTGAAAGGTGCGCCGCCTGCTTTGCGTTCGTAGACGTAGCCGCTTTCGGTCTGTGCGCCAATCATATCGACTAGAATTTCACCCACGCATAAAATCATATTTTACTCCGCTTTACCAAGAATCGACTTTTCTGTTTGAATATCGAACATATGTACCCTTTCTTCCGCAAAAGTGAAATGCACGTCGTCAGAAAAAATTGATACCCTGTCGTTAAGGCAGGCAATAAAATCGCCCTCTTCACCCTCGATTTTAAAGAAAATATGCATATCGCTGCCGA
>RYWC01000025.1 GCA_003979335.1 Clostridia bacterium | reverse complement strand
ACAATTGCGGACAGCGTGCCCTTAACAGGTGAAAACAGGGATATTGTTTTTGCCGGATTAAAGATTATTAATTCTTCCCCTTCGCCTTGTTACAGCCAGTTTTTAAGTAAGCAGGATGTTGTGACAGCACAGACCATTGCGTTTACTCTTGTGCCTAAAATCAATGCGGCAGGCAGAATGGGAGACGCAAAAGCGGCTTTAACTCTGTTTAACGAAAGCGACGAAAATGAAATTTTCGATTTGTCGGCAAAGCTAACGGCTTATAATCTGGAACGTCAGAAATATTGCGACGAGCTTTATTTAAGCGCTAAAGAAATGATAAAGTCATCTGACAAAATCGGTAAAATAATTTTGCTGTGCAATGAAAATTGGAATTCCGGTTTTGTAGGTATTGTTGCGGCGCGTCTTGTTGACGAGTACTCACGTCCTGTAATTTTGTTTGTAAAGAACGGCGATATGCTTAAAGGTTCGGCACGTTCTATTGATTCTGTAAATGTATTTGAGGCGTTAAAAGCTTGCGGACAGTATATTTCCGAATTTGGTGGACACTCGCAGGCGGCAGGCGTAAACGTCACTGCGGACAATTTTGACAACCTTTATAACGCTTTGGAAAACTATATGACTGAGCGGTATACTGCGGAAGATTTTATTCCCACGGTCTATATAAACGGTTTGCTTACAAACGAATACTCGTTAAAGCTTGTCAAAGAGTTGGAAATGTTAGAGCCTTGCGGCGTAGGCAACCGCCGTCCTATGTTTATGACTGAAGAAAACAGTTTAAACGTTCGTCAACTTAAGCCGGAATCGCCGCATCTTGTTATCAAGAACCCTAAAATAGAACTGATGTTTTTCGGCGGATTCAAATATAAAAAACTTTTGGAATGTTCCGCTCTTAAAAAATTAATATTCGAGTATAACGTGTCCGTATTCAGGGGAAAAGAATATATTAAGGGATTTGTTCGCGATATTGTTTACGACGGCGGCGAGTGCGGAAATTTCAACGAAGAAGCGGCGTTTTCATTGATTGAGGCGTTAAGCTTTCCAAAGATTGATTGTAAGGAAACTATCCTTTCAGAGCAAGAAATAAACAGGTTGATTGCCGCAAAAGAGGAAGATACTCTTTTTATAGTATGGGACGTAGAAACTCTGCAACAGTTTAACTGTTTAGGCGAATTAAGCTGCGAATTGTTTATGCCTTCAATAAAGAATTTTGCTCCTACGGTACTTGTTGCACCGTCTGCCGACGCGGATTTAAGCGCATATAAAAAAGTTGTATTTCTTGATAATCTTCCGTATGGAATAAGACTTGCTTCGCTTGAAAATAAAAACGTTTATACTTGCGAATGTAAAAAGCCGCACGAATGTATCAAACGTCTTTCCTGTGACAGGGAACAGCTTTTAAAGGTTTACGCTTCTCTTGCGGCAAATAGTGAAAACATAATCGGTGCAAACGCCGAAGATGTTGCAAAGCAGAATAATTTAGGCGATAAATTGCAGGTATTCTTTGCCCTGAAAGTTTTTGAGCAACTTAAACTTATTGCTTTTGAAAACGGTAGGTTGGAAGTTCGGCGCGGACTGAAAAGCAGGCTTGAAAATTCCGAATTATATAATATGATTAAAGAAATGCAGGCGGATTGAATTTATGGACGTTTTAGATAAAATCAAAAAAAATTATTCCGCAGAAGATTGCGCGCTGTTGCTTGCGGCTTATAAATATGCCGATGATATGCACAGCGGACAGAAGCGCGCCTCGGGCGAGCCTTATTTTTCTCACCCTTGCGCCGTGGCTGAAATTTTAATAGATTTGGGCTTGGACACACCTACGGTAGCCGCCGCGTTTTTACATGACGTAGTCGAGGATACTCCAGCGACGGAAGACGATATTTTACGCCGTTTCGGAAAAGAAATAATGACCCTTGTCGACGGTGTTACAAAGCTGGATAAAATTCATTTCCGCACTCACGAGGAAGAGGACGCAGAAAACTTCCGCAAAATATTTGTGGCAATGGCAAACGACGTCAGGGTAATAATTATTAAGCTTGCCGACAGATTGCACAATATGCGCTCGCTTAACTTTTTGTCAGACGAAAGACAGCAGAGAATTGCAAAAGAAACGCTTGAAATTTATACTCCGCTTGCAGGAAGACTGGGTATTTCGCAAATAAAATGCGAACTGGAAGATTTGTGCCTTAAATATCTTGAACCCGAATCTTACGAATTTCTTGTCTCAAATATACATCAGGAATTGGTGGATAGACAGTCCTTTGTAGATTTTGTTGTAGATGAAATAAAAGCAATTTTAAAAGAAAGCCGTATTAAAGGCGAAGTTATTGGCAGACCTAAGCATTTCTATTCCATTTACCGTAAAATGAAAAGGCAGAATAAAACGTTGGACCAGATTTACGATTTGACGGCGGTCAGGGTAATAGTGGATAAAACGGAAGAGTGTTATGAAATTTTGGGTAAAATCCATCAAAAATGGAAACCCGTTCCGGGCAGGATAAAGGATTATATCGCTACACCTAAACGCAATTTGTATCAGTCTCTTCACACTACGGTCGTGACTAACTTCGGTCAGTTTTTTGAAATTCAGATAAGAACGGCAGAAATGCACAAAATGGCCGAATACGGTATCGCGGCGCATTGGAAGTATAAAGAAAATAAAAATTCGGAAACAAATTTCGATGCAAGACTGTCATGGATAAGGGACGTAATGGACTGGCAGGGAAGCCTTAACGAGTCCAAAGACTTTGTCGACAGTTTAAAAAACGACTTATACGACAACGAACTTTTGGTGTTTACTCCGCACGGCAAGGTCATATCTTTGCCGTTAGAGGCTACCCCCGTAGATTTTGCATACGCTATTCATTCAGAAGTAGGCAACAAATGCACAGGCGCTAAAGTCAACGGTAAAATAGTTCCTCTCAACTCTCAGCTATCCACCGGTGACGTCGTTGAAATTATAACGCAATCAAACTCAAAAGGTCCTTCTTGGGATTGGCTTAAATTTGTTAAATCAGGTTCTGCGCGCGCAAAAATAAGACAGTTTTTCAAGCGCGAAATGAAGGACGAAAACGCGAAAACAGGTAAGTCTATGCTTGAAGCGGAGGCTAAGAGAAGAGGGTATAACCTCAATGATCTGCTTACCGAAAGTTCTTTTAAAAAGCTTTCCAATAAGCTTGTATTCAGTTCTGTAAACGAGATGATGGCCTCTGTCGGTTACGGCGCGGTCAGCGTAAATCAGATAATTTTCAAGCTAATAGATTATTATAAAAAAGAAATTCCCAAACCTGTCGAAATAGTTGATTCGGGAAAACTGAAACATACGCCGGCCGGCAGTGTAACAATAAAGGGAATGAGCGGACTATTAGTGCGCTTTGCACATTGCTGTAATCCCGTTCCTGGCGACGAAATCGTAGGATTTGTTTCAAGGGGCAGAGGCGTGATTGTTCATCGTTCTGACTGTTCCAATCTTTCCGACGCGGATAAAAACCGTTTGCAACCTGCGCAGTGGACTTCGGATATCGATACCGATTTCATTGCGGATATAAAAGTTGTTTCAGATAACTATGACGGTGTAACAGCTTACGTTATTTCGGAAATTGCCGCTATGCGCCTGAGTTTTACGCAGATAAACGGAAGAATAAATAAGGAGAATTTAGCGGAAGTAGAAGTTCGCGTCAAGTTGAATAAACGCTCGGATATAGACCTTTTAATCAATAGATTAAAGCGGGATAAACGGGTCATTGACGCATTCCGAACAACCAATTGACCCCCATATATATGCAAGTTTACGCAGTTTTTCCTGAAAATTTTTCATCTAATTCTTATGTTATTACATGTGATGATAAAACCGCTGTGGTTATAGATCCGTCCGAAGAAGCAATCGACCTTATTGACAGACAAGGTCTTTCATGCAGATACGTTTTGCTTACGCACGGGCATTTTGACCATGTGGGAGGCTGCGGCGTTCTTTGTCGCCGCGGAGCAAAGATTTTCTGCGGAGAGAGGGAAAAGGATTTAATTTTCAGTAAGGAATATCTGAGTATTTTCGGCGGAGTTAATGTGCCTGATTTTAAAATTGCCCAAACGGTTAAAGACGGTGAAATTTTAAGTTTGTGCGGATTGGAGATTAAAGTTTACTTAACTGCAGGGCATACTGCCGGTAGCGTATGTTATGTTTGCGGTTCTTACATCTTCAGCGGCGATACGCTTTTTAAAGGAAGTATAGGCAGAACAGATTTGCCCACGGGTGATATTAACGAACTTATCGAAAGTTTGAAGCTGTTAAAAGCTTTAAAAGGCGATTTTACGGTATATTGCGGACACGGCGAAGCGACATCGCTTAATACAGAAATAAAATACAATCCGTATATGAGGAACTTGGATGCTTAATACTAATTGCGAAGCTCTGCGAGAAGAAATATTGCTTGTAATTCGGGCTTTTGATAGTGAAAATGAAGATTTTACACATTATTTTTCTTCATCGGGCGATAAATTTTTAAACGTAATTGAGTATGATGGAAAGTTTTACGATTTCGAAGAGGAATATAAAGCTGAAAACGAGTTGCTTTTTAAGCGTCTTGCGAAAAGAGCTTGCAAGTTATCGTTTTATAAAGTTTTGTCTGAAGTTAAAGGCTACGGTCTTCCTTGGGGCGCACTGACAGGAATACGTCCTACAAAACTTGCCTATAACGAGATAACCTCCGGCGGAGACTATAAAAAACTGTTTGAAAAATTTTGCGTTTCGCCGGAAAACATTTCTTTGGTATCAAATATTATCGATTCACAGAAAGATGTATATAATAAGGGCGGACAGGACTTATATGTCAGTTTACCGTTTTGCCCTACTAAATGCGACTATTGTTCTTTTGTTACCGCGCCTGTAAAAAACACTGGCAAATATATTGATGAATACGTTAAGTGCGTAGTGAAAGAACTGTATTCGGTAAAAAAAATCATAACGGATTTACGCAGTATTTACATAGGGGGAGGCACCCCTTTTGTGCTTGAAAATTTTCAATTGACCCCCATATATGCCGCAATTAACGAACTGTTCGGCAAAAATTGCGAGTATACCGTCGAAGCCGGAAGACCGGATGTTTTCACGGAAGAAAAGTTAAAGCTTGCAAAGGATTACGGCGTGACGCGAATATGCGTAAACCCTCAAAGTTTTAATGATTCTACGCTTGAAAAAATCGGCAGACGGCATACTGCATCTCAGACGTTCGCGGCGTATGAAATGGCTGAAAAATTCGGTTTTGATATAAATATCGATTTGATTGCAGGGCTTGCAGATGAAAACTGCGCCGATTTCGAATATACTCTTAAACAAGCAATATCTTTAAACCCTGCCAATATTACCGTGCACACTCTTTCTTTGAAATCGGGCGCTAAGCTTAAAGAAGAAATCAAAAAACTTAATGTAAGCGGTATTTCCGATATGATAAAGCTGTCGCGTGAGATGCTTTATTCCGCAGGATATGCGCCGTACTATCTCTACCGTCAGAAATATCAGGCCGGCGGACTTGAGAACGTCGGTTGGACAAAGCCTGGCAAATCTTGTGTCTATAACGTTGATACAATGGAAGAAATTTCATCAAATGTTGCAGTAGGCGCAAATGCAATATCCAAAAGATATTTCGGCGATGAAGACAGAATAGAACGTTATGCCGCCCCTAAAGATATTCCGTCGTATATTGCCAAAACAGATAAGATAATAGAAGAGAGAGACAAGCTTTTTAAAATTTAACTTTAAATCGTTTGCTTTTTAAAAACGGTTGTGGTAGACTATGTTCGTTACGGTTACAAAGCGATACGATTACTCAACGTTCGGCTTTGTTGTCCGCAAATATTTCCATAGGAGGATAAATTAAATGGAAAAGCAGGAAATTATCGCAAAATATGCAACTAAGGAAGGCGACACAGGTTCGCCCGAAGTTCAGATTGCTCTTCTTACAGAAAGAATCAATCACCTTAACGAACACCTTAAAGAGCATATCCACGATAACCATTCGCGCAGAGGTCTTTTAAAGATGGTCGGTCGCCGCAGAGGTCTTTTGGACTATCTTAAAAGCAAGGATATCGAAAGATACCGTGCTATCGTTGCTGCGTTGGGTTTAAGAAAGTAAGAAAAAGAGCGCAATTTTCGTGCGCTCTTTTTTGCTTAATAAATCGCTTATAACAGGAGTTATAGGCACAAGAAGAAAAGGAGACAGAGATGAATTACAAAAAATTTACAATGCAGGTCGGCGGACGCGAAGTTTCAATTGAAACGGGTAAATACGCCGAACAGACCAACGGTTCGTGTCTTGTTAGATGCGGCGAAACTGCTGTTATGGTATCCGTATGTATGTCGGCGGCGCCGAGAGACGGTATGGATTTCTTTCCTTTACAGGTAGACTACGAAGAGAAGATGTATTCCGTCGGTAAAATTCCCGGCGGTTTCAAAAAACGCGAGGGCAGAGCAAGCGATAAGGCGATTCTTACCGCAAGACTTATTGACAGACCCCTTCGTCCGTTGTTCCCTAAAGGGCTTTTTAACGACGTTGTGGTTACAGCTCAGGCGCTTTCGGTCGAGCCCGACGTATCTCCCGAACCTCTTGCAATGATAGGTTCTTCGGTAGCAATTGCAATTTCGGATATTCCTTGGGCTGGTCCCACAGGTTCGGTCGTTGTAGGAATGGTTGATGGCAAGTATGTTATCAACCCCGACCTTGCGCAAAGAGCAAAAAGCGCTATACACCTCAACCTTGCAGGCACAAAAGACGCAATTCTTATGATTGAAGCGGGCGCAAACGAAGTAACCAACGACGAAATGGTCGGCGCGATAATGTTCGGTCATGAAGAAATTAAAAAGATTTGCAAATTTATCGAAGAGAAAATAGTTCCCGAAGTCGGCAAGAAAAAACTCGAAATCGAACTCTATCATATTCCCGAAGAACTCGACAAGGAAGTCAGGGCTTATGCCGATAAAAAAATCGATTGGGCTATCGATACTTTTGACAGACAGGAAAGAGAAAAGAGACAGAACGAAGCTGAAGCAGAGATTTTGGAGCATTTCGCCGAAATATATCCTGACAACAAGCGTGAGATAAAAGACAGCCTCTATTATCTTACGAAAGAAAAGGTACGCGCAAAGATTTTCGATAAAGGCATCCGTCCCGACGGAAGAGGCTTAAAAGATGTGCGCCCCATCTGGTGTGAAAAAGGCGTTCTGCCCCGTGTGCACGGTTCGGCTGTATTTACCAGAGGACAAACCCAGACTTTGACTACTTGTACCCTCGGAATGCTCGGCGAAGCTCAGAAGCTTGAAGGGCTTGACGAAGAAACGTCTAAAAGGTATATGCACCATTACAATTTCCCCGGTTATTGCACGGGCGAGGCGAAAGCGCTCCGTTCACCCGGCAGGCGCGAAATAGGTCACGGCGCGCTTGCGGAAAGGGCTTTAATTCCCGTACTTCCCGATGAAAACGTATTCCCTTACGCAATCCGCGTAGTAAACGATATTACAAGTTCCAACGGTTCGTCGTCTATGGCGTCTGTCTGCGGTTCGACAATGGCGTTAATGAACGCAGGCGTTCCCATCAAAGCGCCCGTAGCAGGCGTTGCAATGGGGCTTATCAAAAATCAGGAAACGGGCGAATTTAAGGTAATGACCGATATTCAGGGCTTGGAAGATTTCCTCGGCGATATGGACTTTAAGGTTGCAGGTACCGTCAACGGAATAACCGCAATCCAGATGGATATCAAAATCAAAGGCATTTCCGAAGAGATAATGCACACCGCAATTAATCAGGCAAACGAAGGCAGACAGTTTATACTTTCCAAAATGCTTGAATGCGTGCCCGACGTTGCGCCTCAGCTTTCCGTTTATGCTCCCAAAATTATCAGCTTTGAAATCGACCCCGACAAAATCGGCGATGTTATCGGTAAGCAGGGCTGCGTGATTAAGAAGATAATGGAAGAAACCCAGACGCAGATAGAATTTAATGAAGACGACAGCGGCAGAGGTTATATTTCCTGCGTAGGTCCTATTGAAAATGCTGAAAAAGCAAAACAAATAGTTTTAAGCATTGCTCACGACCCCGAAGTAGGCGATATGTTTGTCGGAACAGTTGTAAGAATTATTCCTTCGCGCGCGTTCGTTGAATTTGCGCCTGGTAAAGACGGCGGTATTCATATTTCTCAGCTTTCTAATAAAAAGAAACGGAAAAGGAAACGCAATAATTCAGAGTCCGCCTAAAAATGAAACATCATCTGAAAATAAATAGTTTTGCAAAATGAAAT
>RYWC01000024.1 GCA_003979335.1 Clostridia bacterium | reverse complement strand
AATAAATTGCGTTTCGCAAATTTTCGCAGCCGGTTACAGGCGGTAAGATTATGGGCAGAAATTTCGGAATACTGATGCCGATTTCCTGTCTGCCTTCGGAAGAGGGGATAGGAACGCTCGGCGGAAAAACTTACAGATTTATAGATTATTTGAAGAGGTGCGGCGCCTCCGTCTGGCAGGTTCTGCCGCTAAATCCCACAAATTACGGCGACAGCCCTTATCAGTCCTGTTCGTCCAACGCTTTGAATTACTATTTTATCGATTTAGAGCTTCTTATAGCCGACGGGCTTTTAAAGAGGGGCGAAGTTAATTTTTCAGACCTCTATTCGAACAAAAGACGGGTTGATTACGGCACGCAGTTCCGTTTGAAAACCCAATTGCTTAAAAAGGCTTATTCGCGTTTTAAAGGCGGTAAAGAGTTTTCCGAATTCGTAAAAAACGGCGAGTTTGCGGACTTTGCGGTTTTTATGGCTTTAAAGTCTAAATTCGGGCACCTGCCTTGGACTGAATGGGACGAAAAATATCGCGTTTATAATAAAAAGACGGTTGAAGAGTTTGTTTCGTCAAACAGGGACGAAGTTCTTTTCTGGCACTTTACCCAATTTGTGTTTTTAAAACAGTGGCGCGCGTTGAAAGCTTATGCGAACGCCGCAGGGATTGGAATTATGGGCGATATACCTCTGTACGTCGCTTATGACAGCGTTGAAGTGTGGAAATACGGCGGCGAGCTGTTTTTAATGGATGAAAAGCGCTCTCCCGAAGGCGTTGCGGGTTGTCCGCCCGACGGTTTTACGGAGGACGGTCAGCTTTGGGGAAACCCCGTTTACGATTGGGAAAAAATGCGCGGAAACGGCTACCGTTGGTGGCACGAACGCATAAACGACTGCTTCAAACTTTTCGATATGTTGCGTATTGACCATTTCAGAGGTTTTGACAGATATTGGGAAGTTCCTGCGAGCGACCAAACCGCAAGAGGCGGACGCTGGAAAGACGGACCCAAAGAAGAGCTGTTCAAAGATATTCTCAACAAAAATATTGTGGCGGAAGATTTGGGCGTTATCGACGACGGAGTAAGGCGGCTTATGAAAAACGTCGGCTACCCCGGAATGAAAGTTCTGGAATTTGCCTTTGACGGAAGCCCCGATAACGAGCACAAGCCGACCAACTGCACTGAAAATTTCGTCTGTTATACGGGTACTCACGACAATATGCCGTTGAGACAGTACATAGAGGACTTGTCCGAAAGCAGCAGGGAAATTTATATTTCCGATTTGAAAGAGGAATGTAAATCTTTCGGGTTGGACGCGCAAACGGACAATGCCGAAATGATGTGCCGTACGGTAATTAAGCTTGCCTTTGCTAGCAAGGCAAATACGGTGATTATTCCCATGTGGGACGTTTTGGCTATGGGCGGCGAGTCGCGCATGAATCTACCGTCTACGGTGTCTGATAAAAATTGGAGCTGGCGTTTTGTTGACGGCGATTTTTCGACACAAAGTCTTGAATTCTTAAAGCAAGCCGCTGAAAAGACGGGCAGGTTTGCGAAAGCTTATGTAAATTAAAGGAATTTATCCGCACAGAGGCGGTTAATAAATACAAGTTTTTTCAAAGGGGAGGAGTAAAAAATGAAAAAACGCAGAATTTTGGCTATGCTTGCATGCAGTGTTTTGGCTGTGGGCGCAACGTGTTCGCTTGCGGCTTGCGGAGGCGACAAAGGCATCACCGTATGGGGTGCGCAGAACCAGCAGACTATGCTCAGAGAAATGATTGAGGAGTTCAAGAAGGAAAATCCCGACATCACTACGGAAATAAAACTCGGCGTATGCGGCGAAAGCGAAGCTTACGCGCAGATAAGCAAAGACGTTACCGCAAGCGCAGACGTATTCGGCTTTGCAAACGACCAGCTTATCAACCTCAGAAAAATAAACGCGCTCGCTCGTCTCAGCACCGCGGCGGTGGATAAAATCAAGGCGGATAACGACGAAGGTTCTGTTCAGGCGGCAAAAATTCTTGACGGTTATTACGGCTATCCTTACGCATCCGATAACGGTTACTTTATGTATTATGACAGTTCCGTTGTCAAGGAAACTTCCGTCGGAAGTCTTGAAGCCGTGTTGCAGGACTGCTATGACAACGGCAAATATTTTATCTTCAACCAAAGGGAAGCTTGGTATGTCGGCACGTTCTTCTTCGGTTGCGGCGGTACATACGAATTGGAATGGGGCGGTAGCAAGGGCACTGACCTGCTCAGCTCAAAGTGCAACTTTGACGAGAAAATCCCCGGCAAGAGAGATATAACCTACGGCGACGTGGGCGGAACGGCGCACATCGAACTCAACGAAAAGAAACTCGTATTTGTAAACGGCGACGATACCGTTATCAGTCAGTACCTCAACAGCGACCAGCTCGGCGCGTGCATTTCCGGTACTTGGAACGCTCAGCTTATTTCTCAAAAATGGGGCGACAACTATGCGGCAACCAAGATGCCTACTTTCCACAGCTCGCTTACAGATGAAGATTATCAGATGAATTCTTTCATCGGCTATAAACTTTACGGTGTAAACCCTAACTCTAATCACCTTGAAGAAGCGCACAAACTGGCGGCTTTCCTTTCAAGCAAAGCTATGCAGGAGAAGAGGTTCGACACGTTGCAGACCGGTCCTTCCAACAAAGAAGTAGCCGCTCTCGATAAAGTAAAGAACAACATCGCGCTTGCAGCGTTCGACGCACAGAGAAAAGCTGTAAACGGCGTTAAGTTCCAGGACGCGCTTCCTTCCAGCTATTGGGATGCAATGAAAGGCTTCGGCGAGGGTGTCAACGGCAACAAACCTTCGATTACGAAGGAAAACCTGCCCGAAAAGCTTGAAACACTTGTTAAAGGTTTGAACACAAAGGCAAGCACCGAGGCTTAAATTAAACAATAAATTCGAATTACAGGGGCAAAGGAATCTTTGCCCCGAATCAAGTATAAAAACAGAAGGGGGGAACAGATATGGAGAACGTTTCAGAGCTTGATTATCTCAAAATGACAGTCTGGCAGAAGTTCTGCTATAAATTTGTAAGTTTCTTCAAACATCTGCCGCTTTTATTCGTCAATTTCTTTAAAGTTACCGTAGTAAACGCGGCAAAGAAAGTATGGCGTTCTTTTGCTAACATTTTCATTACAATAGGAACTGCGGCAAAACACGGAGACTGGAAAACCCGTACTTCGTTTGCTGTAATGGGCTTTTCGCAGCTTGCGCGCAAACAGTGGCTAAGGGGTATAATGTACCTTTTGTTCGAAGCGCTTTTCATAGTCTACATATTGCTGTTCGGTTGGCAGTATCTCGGTATGTTGGGCACATTGGGAACGCTTAAAGCAGGCGAACACGAAAATCCCATAACGGGAATATGGGAATATACAGAGGGCGATAACAGTCTGCTTATATTGCTGTACGGTCTGCTTACGATATTCATTATTGTGTCTTTCGTGTACGCGTGGTATAAAAACGTAAAGTCGGCTTACCTTGCGCAACAGATGGTGGAAGCAAAGCAGAAACTTGCATCGGCTAAGGACGATTTGCGTTCGTTTGCCGACGAGCAGTATCACAAGACCCTGCTTTCCGTACCCCTCGGCGGACTTACGATATTCACGATTTTCCCCATAGTTTTTATGGTGCTTATCGCGTTTACCAACTATGACGACGCGCATATGCCCCCTGCGGAGCTGTTCACCTGGGTTGGCTGGCAGAACTTCGGGGCGGTGCTCGGCGGCGGAATTTCGCAGAGTACGCAGTTCGGAATGATGTTCGGTAAAATACTTATTTGGACGGTTATCTGGGCATTCTTTGCAACATTCTCGAACTATATTCTGGGAATGATAGTTGCAATAATAATCAACAAAAAAGGCATAAAGTGCAAAAAGCTTTGGCGTACCGTTCTAATTATGACCATAGCGGTGCCTCAGTTCATTTCGCTGTTGCTTATGTCGCAGATGCTTGCGGAAAACGGCGTGTTCAATAACCTGCTCAAATCGTGGGGCTGGATAAGCGAATCTATTCCTTTCCTTACGAACAGCACGGTTGCAAAGGTTACGATAATCGTCGTAAACGTATGGGTGGGTATACCTTATACAATGCTTATCTGTACGGGCATCCTTATGAACATACCCGAAGATTTGTATGAGTCCGCGAGAATAGACGGCGCGGGTCCCGTAAAAGCATTCTATAAAATAACTTTGCCTTATATGCTTCACGTCACGGGTCCCTATCTTCTTACGCAGTTTATAGGCAACCTGAACAACTTCAACATTATATATCTTCTTTCGGGCGGCGGACCGTCAACGCTTGAATTCGCCATAAACGGCGCAGGCGAAACCGACCTGCTTATAACCTGGCTTTACAAACTCATTATGGATAAGCAGTGGTACGGCGTGGCTTCGGTTATAAGCATACTGATGTTCATTATAACCGCAGTTGTTTCCCTTATTGTTTACAACCGCTCGGGCGCGGTAAAGAACGAGGAGGATTTCATGTAATGGCGGCAAAGAGAAAATTACGCAGTAAGAAAGCGGCGGAAAGAGGAACTAACATTGCCATTTACGTTATACTCGTAATAATCAGCATAGTCTGGCTGTTCCCTTTCTTTTATCTTGTATTACAGTCGCTCAGGGGCGAACCGGGCGCGGCAACGCTCTATTTCTGGCCCAAGCAGTGGACGTTTGATAACTACATTAAGCTTTTTACAGACAAATCGATATATGATTTCCCCCGTTGGTACGGAATGACCCTGCTTATTTCGGTGGTGGTAACAGTCGTTCAGACTATGATAGTTTTAATGACGAGCTATGCGCTTTCAAGGTTGCGCTTTAAAATGAGAAAGCCCCTTATGAACCTTATGCTCGTTTTGGGAATGTTCCCCGGCTTTATGTCTATGACGGCAATCTACTTCCTGTTAAAGCTTTTGGGACTTACGCAGGAACTCGGAATAGTGGGACTTATTCTCGTATACGTCGGAAGCTCCTGTATGGGTTATTACGTCTGCAAGGGTTTCTTCGATACCATTCCAAAATCATTGGACGAGGCGGCGAGAATAGACGGTGCGAGCAGAAGAACAATTTTCTTTAAGATAATACTTCCTCTTGCTAAACCTATCATCATCTATACAGTTTTAACGGCGTTTATGGCTCCTTGGGGAGAGTTCATGTTTGCCTCGCTTATAGCGTTCGGCGACCAGAATTATTACAACGTAGCGGTCGGACTTAAAAAGATGCTTGAAAGGGAGACCGTTCAGGAATACTTTACAAGGTTCTGCGCGGCAGGCGTGTTGATTTCGATTCCGATAACCGTTCTTTTCTTCCTGTTGCAGAAATACTACGTTCAGGGCGTAACGGGCGGTTCGGTCAAAGGTTAAAATTCCTTTTAAAAATTATAAGGCTAAGTATGAAAAAGAAATTTTTATGCGCCGTATGCACGGCGGCGACCGTAATTACGGCTTCCGTAGCGGTTATGGGCTTTGCAGCTTGCGATAACGGCGAAAGTACGGCTTTACTTGAAGAAAATATAATAGACGACGCATACGACAACTATTACGAAATTTTCGTGTCGTCTTATTACGACTCGGACGGCGACGGCGTCGGCGATTTAAACGGCGTAGCCGAGAAGATGGACTATATACGCGATATGGGTTATACGGGCATATGGCTTATGCCCATAAACAGCTGTTCCAGCTATCACGGGTACGACGTTACGGACTATAAGTCTATAAACCCGTCGCTAGGTACTTTGGAAGATTACAAAAATCTTTTGGAAGTGGCGCACTCAAAGGACGTAAAAGTAATTATGGACCTTGTGGTAAACCATACGTCTTCCGAACATCCTTGGTTTAAAAGCGCGCTGGCTTATAAAAAGGGACAGGGCGGCGAAAGCAAATACGCCGATTATTACAACTGGTCTAACAGACAGCAGGCAGGCTATACCCAGAGCGGCAACATCTGGTACGAATCTCAGTTTTCTTCCTCTATGCCCGATCTCAACATAAACGGTACGGCGGTAAGAAACGAGATTGAAAGCATTATAAAGTATTGGATTGAACTTGGAACAGACGGTTTCCGTCTTGACGGCTGTTGTTACTATTCTCAGTCGCAATCGGAAAGCGTGGAATTCTGCAAATGGATAAAAGAAACTGCCGTCAAGTATAACGAAAGAGCTTATATCGTCGGCGAAGCTTGGTCGGGCGGAGCAACCATATCCGAATTTTACAAGAGCGGATGCGACAGCTTTTTCAACTTCCCCGGCGCAGGTTCCGGCGAAATTGCACAGGCGGTCAAATCCAATTCGGCTTCAGATTTCTGGATGTCGATGGTAAATCTTAAAAGCAATTCCAATAATTACATTCCTGCTCCGTTTTTAAGCAACCATGACAATGGCGTCGGAAGAATTGCAAGCGTAATGTCAAAAGACGAAGTTAAAACAAAATTCGCTTACGGCGTACTTTCGATGCTCAGCGGCAACACGTTTACCTACTACGGCGACGAAATAGGAATGATAGGCGCCCATAACGACCCCGATTTGAGAATAGGCATGCTTTGGGACAATGCAAAGACAAACATAACATTGCCGCCTATCGGCACACAGCACAACGTTTACGCGTTCGACGGAGTAGAGGAGCAGCTTAAAAATCCCAATTCTATTCTCAACTATTACAAAAAATGCAACAACGCAAGAAACGCTTTCCCCTCGTTAATGCGCGGTAAAGCGAGACTTATCAGCACTGACGACAGCGAAGTGCTTGCATTCACTAAGACTTACGGCGACGAAGTTATAACCGTGGTTATCAACTTCGGCGAAGAATCAAAGACAGTGCCTGATATGGAAGGCGGCATCGCTCAGCAGATTTGCACTTCAGGCAAAATAACCAAGGACGGCACCACATTGAAAATGCCGGCATATTCTATATCTATTTTAAAGTAAGGTAAGGGAAGAAAAAATGGCAAGTTTAAGTTTGAAGCACATTTACAAGGTCTATCCTAACGGCACCAAGGCGGTAAACGATTTCAATATGGAAATCGAAGATAAGGAATTTATCGTATTCGTAGGTCCGTCGGGTTGCGGTAAATCTACTACGCTCAGAATGATTGCGGGGCTTGAAGATATAAGCGCGGGCGAACTTATGATTGGCGATACGGTTGTAAACGACGTAGAACCCAAGGATAGGGATATAGCTATGGTTTTCCAGAACTACGCGCTTTACCCTCATATGACCGTCTATCAGAATATTGCGTTCGGACTTACCCTGCGTAAATTGCCTAAGGAAGAAATTCACAGGCGCGTTACGGAGGCGGCGGAAATTTTGGGTATAACCGAATATCTCGGCAAAAAACCCAAAGAAATGTCCGGCGGACAGAGGCAGAGGGTTTCGCTCGGAAGAGCCATAGTCCGCGAACCGAAAGTAATGCTTTTGGACGAACCCCTTTCAAACCTTGACGCTAAGTTAAGGACGCAGATGCGCAGTGAAATTGCAAAACTTCACGCAAAACTTAACACTACGTTTATATACGTCACGCACGACCAGGTAGAGGCAATGACTATGGGTACGCGCATAGTCGTAATGAAAAACGGTTTCGTTCAGCAGATTGATACGCCTAAAAACCTTTACAACTATCCCGGCAATAAATTCGTAGCGGGCTTCATCGGAACGCCTCAGATGAACTTTTTCGAAGGCTCGCTGTTAAAAAGAGGTGAAGAGGTCGATATTTCTTTCGACTATTCCGAAGCAAAGGTTACTGTGCCTTATTCAATGATGTATAAGACAAGGCCTGCTTATCTTGACGGAAAATCCAAGGTATACATAGGTTTGCGTCCCGAGGCTGTTTCCGTCAACCCCGAAAAAATCAAGACAAGCAAAGCCGTTATAAAAGTAAAAGTTTCGCATAAAGAAGAATTGGGCAACCAAACTCTTATTTACGGCGATATAAATATGGACGGCGACGGCTACACCGAAACTTCTACAAGAATAATCATAGAAGCCGACGCTGAAATAGAATTCAACAGCGGCGACGTAATAGACGTTGCGCTCGACCTCGCTAAGGTTCATCTTTTCGATAAAGAGACCGAACTCAGCGTTCTGCCGAGAATACCCGAATACAACTACGTTAAATGCGAAGTCAAAGCTGACAAACTTAGCTTTTTGGGCGTTCAGCTCGGTTTGCCCGAAGCAATTAAATGCCCCGACGGCGAATATGAACTTCTTATTCCTACCGACGCGGTTTCTGTCGGCGGCGATATCAAAGTAAAGGTTACGGGCTGTGAAAAAATCAGCGGCAAAAACCTTGTTTCGTTCGAGCTGGGCGACAGAATTGCTTACGGCGTTCTGGACGAAGAAGTCAAAAACGGTACGATTGGTACTGTCTCTTATACACATCT
>RYWC01000023.1:1409-8614 GCA_003979335.1 Clostridia bacterium | reverse complement strand
TGTTAGGCGAATATGACTAACTAATACAATTATGCAGAAATTATTAGCCCTTGGATTGCCACCACTTTCGATATATTTCGACAAATTGATTTAGGAATTTTCCTAATTTTCTATTGACATTTTTAGAGAAATTCCATATAATTAAAATGCAAATCGTGATTTTGCAAATTTAGATTTTTATGAGGTTACTATGTTTATAGGGCGTGAATACGAACTCAAATTTTTAAACGAGCGGTACGCGAGTAATCAAGCGGAGTTGATTGTTCTTTACGGGCGTAGGCGAGTGGGGAAGACGGAGCTGTTAACCGAGTTTTGTAAAGGTAAAAAGCATGTTTTTTATACTTGCAACGAATATACAAATGTTAAGCAGTTAAAGGAATTTTTCAATAAGCTGTTGCCGACCAATCCTAATATGGCAAATATATTCAAGCAGTTTCACGACTGGGATACCGCATTTACTTTTTTGGGCGAGTATAATTTCGACGAGAAAATGGTCATAGTTATCGACGAGTTCCCTTATATGGTGAAAGGGGACGAGAGCATTCCGTCGGTTTTGCAGAATCTGTGGGATCATAATCTGAAGAATAAAAATATTATGCTCATTCTTTCGGGTAGCTCGATGAGCTTTATAGAAAATGAAATTCTTGGATACAAGAATCCGCTTTACGGCAGAACAACCGCAACGTACAAGTTAGAGCCTATGCCGTATTTTGACGCAGTTAAATTCTTCCCGAATTACTCCAATGAAGATAAAGCAATTGCATATTCTATACTTGGAGGCATACCGCATTATCTTCGTCAGTTTGACGGTAACATTTCGCTTGAGCAAAATATCAAGACGAAGTTATTGCAAAAGAGTGCACAGCTTTACGACGAGGTCGAGTTCTTATTACATCAGGAATTAAGAGAACCTGCTGTTTACATTACTATTATTGAGGCAATAGCTCTTGGCTGTAACAAATACTCGGAGATAGCGGAAAAGAGCAATATCGAGAGCGCAAAGCTTTCTACTTATCTGAAAAACTTGTTAGAGCTGGGAATTATAATTAAGCAGTTGCCTGCGCTTTCTAAAACAAAGGATAATATCAAAAAGAATCAAGGTGAATATATGCTTGCGGATGATTTTTTCCGTTTCTATTACACATACGTTTATCCGCACAAGGCAGAACTTGACACGAATAACGTAGAACTTGTATGGAAACATTGTATAAAGAATGATTTACATCACTTTGCTTCGCGGTCGTTTGAAAACATTTGCATTCGATATTTGTATGTGCTTGCCGGACAAGAGAAGCTCCCGGCTTTCTTTACTTCATTTTCAAGATGGTGGGGTAAAGTTACCAAACGAGACGACAGTGGCAAGCTTATAACCGGTTCGGAAGAGATAGATATTGTCGGTGTCGATATACAGGGCAAAAACTATTTAATCGGCGAATGTAAATTCACGAACGAGCCTTTTGATATGGGGCAACTGAATAAACTCCGAGAAAAGATTTTCTTTGTCGGTAATATTTATATTTACTTGTTTGCCTTAAACGGCTTTACCGATGCTGTAAAAGCGGAAGCAAAAGATAAAGGCAATATTTATTTATTCGATTTGAACGATATTTTTTCGGTAGCATAATTGTGGATGAGAAGAAAAAGCGAAAGCACAGAAAGCATACGATAAATGATTTCTATCACGGGAATAAGCTACATAAAGAAAAGTACGGTTTCATCGAAATAGATAATCCCGAATACTATAAGAAGGACAACGGCTATTGGGCTGTGCCTGAATTTTTATTGCGTAAGCCGACACCCGAAGAGCGAAAAGAGATTATCGTAAACTACATCATAGCACATAACGGTGAGAGTATAGATATGTATGAGCTTGCCGAAAAGTTATGCATATCCGAACGCTTAATGCAAATGATATTGAAGTCTTTGCGGGAAGAAGAGCTTATTGAAGTTATACATATTTTCGGCGATACGGGCAAACAACTCAAAAATAAGTACAGATATATCGGCGCACCATGTGAAAGGTACGGAGCAGGTTTAAACTTAGATATGCTTTACGACACCGAAAACAAAGCGGGATTCAGAGATTGGGATTGGGAAGATTTTAAGTTCAACAAAGATGGCAATTGGTACGGTTTGGATGGGTTGGACGATTATAAAATCGATCGTAGATACCTTAGGCATGAGTATCTTAAACAAGCAAATGTTGATGAGTCTTACGGCGTGAAAAATGCGAGATATTTTGTTTTGCGATACAGTTCTTGGATAGAGAATAAAAAGGACGTACCAATACCGTCGGAACATATAAAAGTCAACTATATTACGGGAGAAACTTATGACGATAGAACGAGCAGTTTCACTGCTGACGGAACGAAAAAGTATGAGCTTGAAACGTTAAATAAGATATTTGTCTTTGCACTGTTCGGTGTGGCGTTTGCGGCGGAATATAACGGAGAGAAAGATAATCCGCAAATACATTTGTTCAATCCGAGAACCGAAGAGGACTACGTAACATTTACTTATTGGGGTAACAACGTATTGCATTTGACGTGGGAAATCGATACTGGAAGAGAAACGCATTTGCAACTGATAGGAGAATTTACAAGCAAATAATATGTAAATATGGCAATCGATTAGAGCCGCATGATTAATTTCGTGCGGCTCATATTTTTATAAAAAATTTTTCAAAAAATATCTTACAAATAGGGGCGAAATTTAGTATTAGTAAGTGGAGGGAAAAATTATATATCCTGCAAGGTGGTGGACAATAGCCAAGCAAATAGACACAAAAAAGAGAAAGAGAGTAGACAAAAAAGTAGATGGAATGTGGCTGAATGCATAACAACTGATGTACATCAGTTGTTATGCAAAGCAAAAAATTTTTGCTCGAATTGGTTGGGGGGGTAAGTAAGCCGAGAGAGGAATGGGGACGTTTTTGGTTGTAGTAACCGTCAATGTAGGTAAAGACAGAGAGTTTAAGGTCGTCGAAATTCTTAAAGAAACGTCTATTGGTTTCTTCGAGTTTGAGATACTTGAAGAAACATTCCGCAACGGCATTGTCGTAAGGATGCCCCTTTTTGGAAAAGGATTGCACGACGTGGCAGTTGTCCAAAACCTTGCGAAACGCCAAAGCGGTATACTGTACGCCTCTGTCGGAATGAAATAGTAAGCCTTGCGGATGCCCGCGCTTGGAAAAGGCTTCGAAGAAAGTATCTATAACCAATTGCGCATCGGCTTTGGAAGAAAGTTTGTAAGAAATAACTTTCCGAGAAAACAAATCGATGATAACGCAAAGATAATAAAAGCGATTTTGTACACGTAAGTACGTAATGTCGCTGCACCACACAAGATTGGGCGCGCTTTGCGTAAAGGCTTGTTTTAAGATATTATTTGTATCCAAAAGTGGCTGTATATACTTGGATTTGGGTGGTTTGCGGGAAGATAAGCGCGGTAAGTGAAGGCTGTTCATCAGGCGGTACACTCGACCTATACTGATGAAAACGCAATAGTCACAGCGAAGAAGGTACTGAATTTTGTAGGCGCCGAGCCGCATGTCGTGTTCAGAACAAATTTGCAGGATGTAAGATTTGATGGTTTGGTTCTCGGAAATACGCGGCGGGATAGCTTTGGAATGGAAATGTTTGTAGTACGTGCTACGGTTAACGCGGAGTACCTTGCAAAGAAGATTGAGCCGGTGTTGAAAGCGAAGTTGGTGAACGGCGGTCAATCTCTGTTTGAGTGTGGAGTGAAGATACTCCGCTATGCTTCGTGGCGTTCGCTACGCTCGGCTGAGTGCAATCGCTTTTTTTTAAGATGAGGTTCTCCTCTTCGAGCATAGCGTTACGTTTTTGCAGTTCTTTGATCTGTTGAGCGGTGACGACGGTATCTTCATCGATCTTCACTTCGGAAAGATTGCGAACCCACTTGGAAAGAGCGCTCATGGATATGCCGTACTCTTTGGAAAGTTGGGACAATGATTTGCCGTTTTGATGTAGTGTGACGATGCTATTTTTGAACTCGTCGGTGTACTTGGGATAGTTGCTGTTTGCCATTTCTATTTCTCCTTTTGTGTGTATTTTATTGTACCATCCTTCTCTTCTTTATGTCTACTTTTTTAGTATAGCTCCAAAAAAGAGGATAAGTATCTAACAAGGCTTGCCAAATTCAATGGAAAGTGATATACTATGAGTACATTGAATTTGGCTGCTTTGATAGAAAAAGGAGTAAAAGAAATGATATCAAAGCAACAACAAAACAACGTAGGGTTATACCTGCGATTAAGTCAGGAGGACGAACGCGAAGGAGAATCATTATCTATCGAAAACCAAAAGATTATTCTTGAAAAGTATGTGACGGAACGCGGATGGAAACTTATAGATGAGTACATAGACGACGGTTATTCGGGTACGAACTTTAATCGCCCGGGAGTGCAGAGACTGTTAGAGGACGCCAAGAACGGTAAAATCGATACGATTATAGTAAAAGATTTGAGCCGCTTCGGGCGCAACTACATACAAGTCGGTCAGTTCATAGATTACTTGTTTCCGAGCAACGGCATACGCTTCATAGCGATTGCGGACAACGTGGATACGGCGGACAGAACAAGCACAGCCTTGGATATGATGCCGATAGTCAACGTCTTTAACGAGTGGCACAGTGCGAGTACAAGCAAGAAGATAAAAGCCGTATTCGTGGCAAACGCCAAGGCAGGTAAGTTCAAAGCAACGTATATTCCGTATGGATACTTGAAAGGTACGGGGATTGATGGCGCGCCACTCGTCGTGGACGAAGAAACAGCACCGATAGTACGCCGAATCTTTGAAATGCGCGCAAGCGGTATGGGTAAGCAACATATATCTACCGTACTTACTAAAGACGGAATACCTACACCGTCGCAACGAAGAAACAAGACTTTCGGAGTATTACCCGTCAATAAAAACCGCAAAGGCTGGAGTAGTCAGTCGGTAAAAGAAATGCTTTGCAACCAAGTGTATATCGGCAACCTTGCGCAACAACGGACGACAACGGTTTCGTACAAAAATAAGAAACTGATTAAACGTCCCGAAAGCGAATGGATAATAACCGAGAACACGCACGAGCCGGTAATATCCAAAGAGCTGTGGAATAAATGCAGGGAAGTGGATGCGTCGGTAAGTCACGGTAAAGTAAATAAGCAAGGCGAAGTGCGACCGCTGTCGGGATTGGTGTACTGTCCCGAGTGTGGGGCAAAAATGCGGCTTATGTACTATCCCGTATTGAAGAAAGGCGTTAAGACAGGTGAGAGAACGAGCGCTTTTAACTGCTCGGAATTTCTAAGCCACGGCAAGCACAACTGTAACAGCAAGGTAATCAAGGAACGAATACTCAACGAACTTGTACTGCGCGATATTCGAGAGAAAGCACAGCAAATAGAGATAGACGAAGATTCGGCGCGTGAAGAATTTTACAAACGCAAATCCCAACAATTAAATAACCAAACCAATGTGGATAGCAAGCGGTTGAAAGTAGCCGAGAAACGGCAACAAGAGCTTTCGCAACTGATACAGTCGGTGTATGAAGATAAGGTGCTGAAACGAATTCCCGAAGTTTGTGTGGAACTACTGCGCAAATACCAAGAGGAAAAGACGGTACTTGAAACGGAGATAGCCGAACTGAAAGCCAAAGCGGAAACAGTAAGTCAAGCAACTGCGGACGTGGACGAGTTTATTCGCCGAGTAAAGCAATACGCAAGCCTAACCGAACTTGACCGCACCACGGCGATGAATTTAATAGAGTACATTACGATCGGGCGTGTACCCAAAGACAAAACCACGCCGCGAGAAATCCATATCTACTACAAATTCTTAGACCAACCGAAAATCAAGTGAGCTTGTTTTTAGTCTATTTTTCAGGCTTACAAGCGTAACAATTCCTAACAGAGTAATAAGAATAGGGGATAATGCGTTTGCGAATTGCAAAAAACTGACAAGCGTTACGATGCCGAAAACGTTAAAAAAATATATACATGGAGCTTTCGGAGACGAACGCAAACACATTAAATTTACTTTCACCTAAATAAACAGCTATGATAAAAATTCATTCAATCGAAACTTTGGGAGCGCTTGACGGGCCGGGAATACGCACCGTAGTATTTTTTTCGGGGTGCGTTATGCGGTGCAAATACTGCCATAATCCCGACACTTGGCAGGGCGGCGACGAACGCGACGAGGCGGAACTTGCCGAATGGTGCGTTCGCTATAAAACGTATTACGGCAACAGCGGCGGCGTTACGCTTTCGGGCGGAGAGCCGCTGTTTCAAAAAGAGGGAGCTGTAAAGCTTCTTTCCGAGTTGAAAAGCAGACAAATTCATACGGCGCTCGACACGGGTGGAGGGGTGTTTTGCCCCGACGCTTTGGAGCTTGCCGACCTAACTATAATAGATATTAAGCACCCCGAACCCGACGCGTTTTTAAAACTTACGGGAGTGCCGCAAAACTCGCTTATTCGCTCGCTCGAATATTTGCGGGGGCATGGCAAAAAGTTTTGGGTGCGGCTTGTGTGCGTGCCGAAACTTACCGACACTTCCGAAATTGTGAAAGAGGTTAAGCGTATGGTGGCGGGCGCCGAAAAAATAGAGCTTTTGCCGTATCACACAATGGGAGTTCATAAATGGCAAAAGTTGGGTTTAAAATATCCGCTCGAAGGCGTTCCGCCTTTGCCGCAAGAAAGGCTTGAAGAGCTGAAACGAATATTGCAGAAATAAAAATCGGCAAAACCGAAAAAGGAGATATAAAAAATGAACAAAGAAGAAATTATGAAAATAATTCCGCACCGCGACGACATGCTTTTGCTCGACGAGGTGAACGTGAACGCCGACGGAGTTGCGGAAGGCGTGTATCATGTTCGCGGCGACGAATTTTTCTTGCGCGGGCATTTTCCGGGCAATCCCGTTGTGCCCGGTGTGATTTTGTGCGAAATTATGGCGCAATCGGCTTGCGCTTTGTTTGCCGATAAGGGCGGCGACTTTGTGCCTATGTACACGGGGCTCGACGGCGTTAAATTCCGTAATCCCGTGCGTCCGGGCGACACAATTAAAACCGAATGCAAAATAGTGCGCAGCAAAGCGATTTTCTACTTTTGCGAAGGCAAAGTTACGGTAGACGGCAAAACGTGCGTATCCGCGTCGTTCAGCTTCGCGCTCGCTCCTAAGGATAAGGCTAATATATGAA